>CAYRDI010000083.1:0-1541 GCA_964423095.1 uncultured Micavibrio sp. | reverse complement strand
CATCATCCCGCGCTGTCATTTTATTGTATCCCAGACGGCGGTGTTTTTCGGCCATTACCTGATTGAGGTTTTGTTCCACGCCCTTCATTTGGGTCATGCCGATGGATTCATAACGTGCCTGTTCCAATGCCTCAAACATTGCGGCGGCGCTCAGATCCATCGGCGCATTTTTGATATGGAGCTTGCGGTTGTGGTGACGCAGGCGCAGCGCCTTGGCATCCGATGTGCCGCGCAACACCGCGCGGGTCTTTTCATCGACAATGAGCGGCGGCAGGGGCAGGCGGGCGCCTTCGGCATTGGGCTGGGTCGGGTTTTCCGGCGTTTCGGCAGCGGAAAATGTCACCCCCAAATGCCGTTTGTCCGCCATCGCCCGTAACGTGGCGGCGGTGGCGTTTTTAAAATCCTCGGTATTGTCTTTTTTTGTCATATTGCAAACTTATGAAAACCCTGCTAAGAAGACCGGATGAAGTATACTGTTATCGAAGTGCATAATGATAGGGCTTTTGGCAAAAAGGCAGCACAGGCCTTTATACAGGCTTTGCGCCAATATCATGAACCCGATGTGATCCTGCCGACGGGCAATACGCCCTTGCCGTTTTACGCCGCCTTGCGGGAAATGGGGCCCGGAAAAATTCCGGCATTCCGCTATCGCCAGTTGGATGAATATCTAGATTTATGGATGGGGCACCCCAAACTTTTCCTCAACGAAATGAAGACGAACCTGCTGGACCCTTTGGAGATTCCTATTCGTTCTTCTTTTAACGGTGCGGCAGATCCCTATGAAGAACTTATGCAGGCAAAAAAACTTTTACCCGAAATTCGTCCTGCAAAAATCGCGGTGATCGGTATTGGTGAAAACGGCCATGTCGGTTTTAACGAACCGGGCAGCAGTATGTTCAGCGATATACGGATTGTCGATTTGACCGAAAGTACGATCATGGCAAACAAAAAGGGCTGGGCTCCGGAAGACGGGCTTTTCCCCAATCGTGCGATTACATTGGGTATGATGCAATTGCGTGAAGCCGAGCAAACAATCCTTCTGGTGCGCGGAGAGTCCAAGGCCCAAATCCTGGCCAAGGCTCTGACGGGCCCTGTAACGCCGGATGTTCCTGCCTCTTATTTACAAATGCAAGAGAACGTGACGATTGTTGCGGACCGTCTGGCTCTTTCGAAAATGCCTGCCGGTTTTAATTTTTCTTGAGCAAATCTATCCCGAAACACCGCTGATAATATTCGGCCAGCGTCGGGTGTTCGATTTCATCGCACTTGTTCATAAAGGCATAGCGGAACGCCAGATCGCGGTCGCCGAAGATCATATAGTTTTCCGCCCAGCTTAAAACCGTCCGCGGCGACATCACGGTGGAAAGATCGCCATTTATAAACCCCGCACGGGTCATATCCGCCATTCGTACCATGGAGGAAACGGTTTCCTTGCCCTGGGCCGTGTTCAAGTCCGGCAGCTTGCGGAGCATGATTTCGGTTTCGACATCGTGTTCCAGATAGTTTAGTTGCGCCACGATGTTCCAGCGGTCCATCTGCGC
>CAYRDI010000082.1:0-1679 GCA_964423095.1 uncultured Micavibrio sp. | reverse complement strand
ATGCGGGGCCAGGTCGATCCGATGAGAGCGCGGATCTTCTCGACATGATCGGCGGACTCGACAAAGCTTATGCCTACGAAATCCACGCCGTTTTCCTTGGCAAATCCGATCATTTCCCCGTCACGGTTGGTTACGATTTGGCCACGTAATTGCACATACGGGACGTTAATGCCCTTGCGGCTTTTCAGTTGACCCGCGGTTTCAGCCCGACATGAAATTTCGGTTTTATTGATGCCGACGACGGTAAATTTCAGTGTGCCGTCGTCGGCAAAAATCACGTCCCCGATTTTTAGGTCTTCATGCAGTCGGGCGTTATTGATGAGTACTTTTTCTGTTCCGACAAAAGTCTGGTCGGTTGTTAAAATTATGGTTTCGCCGATCTTAAAGCGTGGTTCGTTTTTAAGCTGCGCGGTGCGTATCTTGCGCCCCGGAATATCGAGAAGAATAGGAACATCGGGTAGGGTTTTGCGAAGCAAGTCGATTGTTTTCCGATGCCAGTCCAGATTGCCATGGCTGCCGTTGAGCCGAGCGATTCCCATGCCGGCCGAGGCCATCTCTTTCAAAATTTCCGGCGTATTAGACGCTGGACCTATCGTTGCGACGATACGAGTGCGAGCCATTAGGCGTCCTCATGCTCAATAAATATGCTCATTCCCTGAAGAGCCGAGACAACTTCTGGGCGCATTAGTTTGGAGTCCGGACGAGAGCCTCCTGTCAGGATAGAGCGCATGTCCGTACCGCTAATATCTTTTACAGATTGCGGATCAGAATCATGATGTGGGCAGGTCTTTTCAGTAACGATTCCGTCGCATCGTTGGCAATAAAAGGGGCCGTAAAAAGGAAGAATCGTAATTCACCTTCAAAACGTTTGACGAGTTGATGCGCGGCATATTTATCATAGTAGGACCCTACACCGGCATGATCCCGGCCGACAATAAAATGCGTACACCCGTAATTTCTTCTGATGATAGCGTGAAATACGGCTTCACGTGGACCGGCGTAGCGCATGGCTGTGGTCAATAGACTGAGAACAACGCGGTTGGAAGGATAGAATTTCTGAACTAAGGTTTGATATCCAGCTAGGATGGCTTCCTGTGAGTAGTCGCCCCGCTTTTTCCTGCCCACCAGGGGATGTAAAAAAAGTCCGTCAACATATTCCAGCGCCACACGTTGAAGATATTCATGGGCGCGATGAGGGACATTGCGGGTTTGAAACCCGACAATGGTCTTCCAGCCTTTATTTTTAAAAAGGGTTTTTGCCTCAACAGGGGTAAGCTCATTTGCTTTGGAAAAGGTGGACGGGTTGATGAATCCGGAGGTGATAGAGCCGCCGACGAACCAGTCGCCGCCCTCCATGAAAAACCTGACGCCAGGATGCGCTTTATCTGATGTTCCAAAGATGCTTTCGGCAGTTTTAACTTTGTCGCAGGTGTAAAAACTGTTCGGAAGAAGCTGGCCCACTTCCTTATTTTGATAAATTAACGTTATTTGGGAGCTCCCTCGTAATTTTTGCGCATCGGCGGCACTAAGATCGAGGAGAATTGGCAGTGGGAAAGGCTGTCCGTCAGGCAGGCGCATTCTTGTTACAACAGAATGAAAAGTATCCTCATCCATAAAACCTGTAACGGGATGGAAGGCGCCAAGTGCTAATTTCTCAAATTCGAGATACTGAGATTGAG
>CAYRDI010000081.1:0-1853 GCA_964423095.1 uncultured Micavibrio sp. | reverse complement strand
CAGCTAACTCGATTGGCAAGATTCACTCCTTACGCATGTTTGGCTACGGAACCTTGCCTGGTGAAACGAAGAAAGCCGTCTACCAAAATGACCCGGTTTTCTCTGGCCAAACCATGGAAACCGTCGAAAAAGGCGCCATGACAATCCTGTTCTCCGATAGCACAGAATTTCGCTTAGGTCCTGCGGCTAGGATGACCTTAGACAAATACTTCTATGACCCAGCGGGCAAGTCAAAAGCCCTGAATATCAATATGGTCAGCGGCATGTTCCGCTTTACCACCGGCAGGATCAACAAAGAAGCCGTTCAGCTCAAAACCCCGGTTGCCACCATTGGAATTCGCGGTACGGATTTTGGCGTGGCTGTTGAGAAAAGCGGGAATACCATTATCCAAGTGTTTTCGGGCCAAGTCGCGGTTGCAAGCAAAGGTGGGGAAAAGCTGGTCAATCCGGGCGAATACATCAGTGTTGAAGTGGGGGGCGTTGCTGCCGTTCAAAAAGTTCCTTATTTCTTTGCCCCACCGTCGGTTGGTCCCAGCGCGAACGTCGTTTCCCGTGAAAGTGAGGACCGGGGCGGTGGTGGGGATTCGCCCTCGAATGAACCGGCTGCTGAGGCTCCAGCCGCAAGTGGTGGCGTCAGCACAACCTCAGGGGGACCTGGGGCAGGTCCAGCAAGTCCACCTTGATAATTGATAAAAATTTAACAAAAAAAACGCACCGACAGGTGCGTTTTTTTGTGGTGCCCTATCTTTGATTTACCCTATTTATGGGGTACTACTCTTACATAATTCATTGAACGCTTTTAGGGGCCCTCATGTTTCGATTTTCCGTTTCATCTAAAAGTTTGATGGCGAAGGTCGGCGTTTTCGCTTTTGCCGTACTCCTTGCCCAGGCCATTCCGTCTTCGGACGCTGCCAATCCCGTCGGCACTGTCCATGCCGTATCGGTTTACGCCTACGGAACGATTCCCGGAGCCGCACGAACAGCCTTGTTCCAAAATGATTCCGTTTTCTCCGGTCAATTAGTTGAAACCGTCGAAAAAGGCGGCCTGTCGATCCTGTTTAACGATGGGACCGAATTTCGCTTAGGCCCTGCCGCCAGCATGACGCTGGATAAGTATGTCTATAGCCCCAAGGAAAAGAAAGGCGCGATCGCCCTCAATATGATGGGCGGCATGTTCCGCTTTACCACCGGCAGGATCAACAAAGAAGCCGTTCAGCTTAAGACTCCTGTTGCCACCATCGGTATCCGCGGCACGGATTTCGGTGTTGCCGTTGATAAAAGTAGCGGCAACACGATTATTCAGGTCTTTACGGGCGCCGTTGCCGTCAGCACTAAATCGCATCCAACGCCGGAGCTTGTTAAAGCCGGGGAATACATCAGCGTAACGGCCCAAGGCACCTCCATTCGCCCTGCCCCTTATTTCTTCGCGCCGCCAACCGTTGGTCCCAGCGCGAACGTCGTTCAATCGGAAAGCGATGACCGCAGCGGTGATGGCAATGAGGATAGCCGCTCGGCCCCTCCCGCAGAGCCGCCAGATCCTCCATCGCAAAATCCTCAGCCGGATCCGAATAATGATGATGATTAATCGGTCCGATAATAACTTCATCGGAAACCCTAATTAATCTGATGCGGTTGTAGAATTCTTGTAATACAAAGGCGCGCTGGAAACCCCGGCGCGTCTTTGTTTTTGGCCCTAACTTCAGTGTGAGTCCCAGGCAGAAAGGTCGCAAAGCGATTTTCCCTGTTGGCGGCCTTGGCACGCGGTTTTTACCCGCGACGAAAGCCATGCCCAAAGAAATGCTGCACGTCGTTGATAAGCCCCTGATCCAATACGCTATGGAAGAGGCGCTGGC
>CAYRDI010000080.1:0-2044 GCA_964423095.1 uncultured Micavibrio sp. | reverse complement strand
TGGTTTTTAAACCATGTGATCTGCCGTTTGGCGTATTGGCGGGTTTCGGTTTGCGCCAGTGCGATGGCTTCGTCTTTTGAAATCTCGCCTTTTTTCCACGCGCGGAGGGCTTCCGCTCCGATGGTTTTCATCATGATGGAGTGTTTTGAAATGTCTCCGCGTGCAACCTTTTCATCGAACGCCTCCAGTTCTTCCACCGCGCCCATATCCATCATCTGTACGAACCGCGCATTACAACGGGCGTAAAGAGTTTCGCGTTCGGGCATCACTAGCGTAATGTCAAAAGCCCAGTTCTCCGGCACGCCTTCCTTGGGCAGAGATTGCCAGTGGGCAAGCGGTTTACCTGTCGCCTCAAAAACCTCCCATGCATGGATCAACCGCGCGGTGTGCATCGGGTGGTAAAGGGCGGCGGTTTCAGGATCGCGTTGTTTCAGGGCTTCGTAGAAAGCGGGGTTGCCCAGCTCTTTTTGTTTTTGAATGGCGGCATTACGGATCTCGATCGGGACGGACGGAATGGGGGACAACCCTTCCATCAACGCTTTGAAATATAGCCCCGTGCCACCTGTGACGATGGGGGTGATATTTCGTGAAAGCATTTCTTCGATCACCGGGACGGCCATAGCCAGCCAGCGACCGGCGGAGCAGGATTCATCCGGATGCAATACGCCGTAAAGATGATGGGGAACGTCCGCCATATCCTGCGTGGATGGTTGTGCGGTCAGGATCGGCAGGGCGTTGTAAATTTGCCTTGAATCGCAGTTGATCACCGCACCGCCCGTTTCCTTCGCGCGCTTTATGGCGAGCGCGGATTTTCCGCCGGCTGTCGGCCCCGCAATGATGTGAATGGTTTTTCCCATCCCCACCGGATAAACCGGAAGGGATGGGCGTATCAAGATTTATTTCTTTTCCGTCAGCTTCAGGGCCACGAAACGGGCATCGCCGCCGCGGTTCATCAACAAGAGGATGCTGGATTTCCCGGCTTTTTGGGCCTTTGCCACGGCATCGGCCACGGCTTGCGGGGATTGGGCCTTTTCCTGCGCAATCTCCACAATCACATCGCCGGCCATTACGCCTTTCATGGCGGCTTCGCCGGTCGGGCTGACGCTTTGCACAACCACGCCCTCGACATCATCGGGAATGTTGTATTGCTTGCGTGCCATGTCACCCAGCGAGCCGAGCGTCATGCCGAGCTTGTCCAGCTTGGTGCCGGATGGTGCGGGTTGATCTGTGCCTTCGGTTGCGGCTTCGTCATCCAGAAGACCATCAGCCTCTGCTTTTTCCAGTTCGGCCACCTTGATCTTTGCGGTGGTTTCCTTGTTGTCGCGCCACAGCTTCATTTCCACCGTTTTGCCAATCGGCGTTTCAGCAACGATGCGGGGCAGGCTGTGCATGCTTGTGATGGCTTTTCCATCGAATTCCAGGATGACATCGCCGGTTTTCAGTTTTGCATCTTCGGCAGGCCCTTTGGGTGTGACGGAGGCCACCAGCGCGCCTTGCGTTTTGGCAAGGCCAAGCCCTTCGGCGATTTCATCCGTCACGGCCTGTATACGGACACCGATCCACCCGCGACGGGTTTTACCAAATTCGATCAGTTGTGTGACCACCGGTTTGGCAAGGTTGGAGGGAATCGCAAACCCAATCCCGACAGAACCGCCGGAGGGTGAAAAGATCGCCGTGTTGATCCCGATCACTTCGCCCTGCAAATCGAACATCGGGCCGCCGGAATTGCCGCGGTTGATGGACGCATCGGTTTGGATGAAGTCATCATACGGGCCGGCATTGATGTTGCGTTGTTGCGCGGAAACGATACCGGCCGTGACGGTGCCGCCGAGTCCGAACGGGTTGCCGATCGCGACGACCCAATCGCCGACGCGCATTTTATCGGAATCCCCGAAATGGACTTCGGCCAGTTTTTTGTCGGTTTTGACCTGCAAAACGGCCAGATCCATTTTTTCGTCCTTGCCGATGATTTTGGCGGGCAGGGTGGTGTCATCGCCGAACGTCACACGGACTTCGTCGGCATCCTTGACCACGTGATTGTTGG
>CAYRDI010000079.1:0-2293 GCA_964423095.1 uncultured Micavibrio sp. | reverse complement strand
TTACGACCTGAACGTCGATGATGAAAAAATGGGCGTGACGCTTTCGTTCAACAACGTGCCGGAAAATCTCGAAATCCCGCTTTCGGCCATTACCATCTTCGCTGATCCGTCTGTAAATTTCGCCCTGCAGTTCCAGCCGATGGGCGGGGATGATGAAATGGATTTCCCCGAAGGGCCGGACGATGATGGAACACCATCGGGCGGCGGTGACGACAAGGGCGGCGAGAAAAAGACCGGTGAAGTCGTCTCCCTCGATAAATTCAGGAAGAAATAATGACGGCGCTGTGGCGCGATGGCCTGCGGGCGGACGGTGAAACGCACGCCGTGAAAATGGTGCGCGGAAAGCTGGTCGATTCCATCCGCGGCAACCGGGAGATTCCGCTCAAGCTCTATTACCCGCAAAACCATATGCTGGATCAACTTCCGCTGGTCGTCTGGAGCCACGGTTTGGGCGGTTCGATCGACGGCGCGGCTTTTATTTCACGATTTTTGTGCGCGCACGGTTATGTGGTGTTGCACGTCCAGCATTTGGGAACGGATAGCAGCCTGTGGGAAGGAAAGCCCGGCCATCCGTGGGACATTATCAAGGCCACGCATATTCCAAGGTCTGCGACGCTCGCACGGTTCACCGATATTCCGTTCGTGCTCGACAACATGGGTGAATTTTTTGAATTGCATCCCGACATCAACGGGCGGATCGATTTTAAAAACATCGGCATGTCCGGCCATTCGTTCGGGGCCATGACGACGCAGGTGATGTGCGGCCAGCAATTTCCGGATGAACAAGGCATATTACAGGATTATTCCGACCCGCGGTTCAAGGCGGGCATTTTATATTCCCCCGTGCCGGCGTTCCATCTGACCGGTGAATTGCCGGACCGGATTTACGGGGCCATCGACCGGCCGCTCTTCCACATGACGGGGACGGACGATTCTTCACCGGTGGAGGGGTTTGATTATACGCGCCGTCTTGCGGTTTACGATTATTCCCACAAGGCCGAAAAGATGCTGATGATCCTCAAAGACGGCGATCACATGATCTATAACGGCAGCCGGGGAAAGCTGGGCCAGAACCCGAACCGGGAAAAGCATGAAGATATGATCAAGATATCCGCGCTGGCCTATTGGGATGCCAAATTAAAAGGGGATATTGCGGCGCAGGACTGGTTGACTGGCGGCGGTTTTGCCACATATCTCAACGGTGACGGAGAGTTCCGGCACGAAGGATAGGTTATGAGCGACAACGCAATCGAAATCAGGAATTTAAGCAAAACCTACGCGGCCTCCGGCAAGGCCCCGGCCAAGGGCGCGTTGAATGATGTCAGCCTCAATATTCCCAAAGGATCAATCTATGGTCTTCTGGGACCGAACGGTGCGGGCAAATCCACGATGATCAACATCATGGCGGGGCTTGTGGTGAAAACATCCGGTACAGTCAAAATCTGGGACCGCGATATTGACGAACAACCGCAGAATGCGAAAGCTGCGATCGGAATCGTACCTCAGGAAATCAATTACGATCCGTTCTTTTCGCCGCGGAAACTGCTCGATATTCAGGCGGGGATGTACGGCGTGCCCGCCCATGAACGTAAAAGCCTCGAACTGCTCGACCTCGTTGGGTTAAAGGACAAGGCGGATGCCTATACACGGTCATTGTCCGGCGGGATGAAGCGGCGTTTGTTGTTGGCGAAAGCATTGGTGCATATGCCGCCGATCCTTGTGCTTGATGAACCAACCGCGGGTGTGGACGTGGAATTGCGCCAGATGCTGTGGGAGAGGGTGCGGATGCTCAATAACCGCGGCATGACGATTTTGCTGACCACCCATTATCTGGAAGAAGCCGAAGAACTGTGCGATAAAATCGCCATCATCAATCACGGAAAAATCATCGTCGATGAAAACAAACGTGATTTACTGTCCCGTCTGGACGGGAAGGAAATCACCTTTTATCTCGATCGGGAAATTGCGGCCGTTCCGGATAATCTTGCCCATTTGAAAGCAACGCTGGTTGACCCCCGGACCCTTAAAATCGCCTATACGGCCAAGGACACGCCTGTAGGGAGCCTGATCGCCGCCGTACAAGCGTCCGGGCTCGGCATTGCCGACCTGACCACGGACCAGAGCGATCTGGAGGATGTTTTCCTGCAACTGACCCGCGCATAGGCCAGAATCAGGTTGAAATCCTTGGGTTTTTAAGGGTACAAGAAGGGCTTACGCAGCCGTAGCTCAGCTGGATAGAGCGTTGCCCTCCGAAGGCAAAGGTCATGAGTTCGAATCTCATCGGTTGCGCCAT
>CAYRDI010000078.1:0-2813 GCA_964423095.1 uncultured Micavibrio sp. | reverse complement strand
TCTATTCTGGAATCTAGAAGGAAGGCCGCCGAGGTGAATAAGGCGGTCTTTTTTTATGTGCTTTTTGCGACTTTCGCCGCATTCAACGTATTGGCCATCAGGCAGGCAATCGTCATGGGGCCGACGCCGCCGGGGACGGGGGTGATGGCACCGGCCACCTTCGCGGCCTCCTCATAATCCACATCGCCACAGAGTTTTCCGCTATCCAGACGGTTGATGCCAACATCGATGACAATCGCGCCCGGTTTAATCCAGTCCGCCTTGACCATTTTGGGGCGGCCAACGGCGGCGACGAGAATGTCCGCATTGGCGCAGACCGCAGCCAGATCTTTCGTTTTGGAATGCGCGGTGGTAACCGTGCAGTTTTCGGCCAGCAACAACTGCGCCATCGGTTTTCCGAACAGGTTGGATCGGCCGATCACAACAGCGTTTAGACCCGATATGTTTTCGCGCACAGATTTGATAAGACGGAGCGAGCCTTGGGGCGTGCAGGGGACATGGCCGCCATCGACCCCCAAAAACAATTTTCCGGCATTCAGAATCGTCAAACCATCGACATCCTTTTCCGGCGCGATGGACTGGACAAGCGATTCCTGCACGCCGGCCAGATGGGCGGGCAGCGGTAATTGCAACAGGATGCCATGCACGCGCTGGTTCATGTTCAGATTTTTGATCGTGTGGCGGATTTCGTGTTCCGTGGAGCCTTCGGGCATGCGGTGTTCGATGCTTTCGATGCCGACTTCCTCGCACGCCGCGATTTTGTTTTTCACATAGACGTGGCTGGCCGGATCATCGCCGACAAGGATCACGGCAAGCGCGGGTGTCACGCCTTTGGTCTTTAAGGATTCAACATCGCGTGCGATGTCGCTGCGCAAGTCCTTGGCGATTTGTTTCCCATCGATAATGGCAGCGTGTGTCATGGTGCCCGTTTTTTAATGATAAAAGACCGAAACCACAAGGGCCTTGAGCAGGCTGATCCCGAAAATGACGATGATCGGCGTGATGTCGATGCCACCGATGGCGGGGATGACCTTGCGCAAGGGAGTGTAGACGGGCGCCGTGATTTTTTCGATCAACCGGACGAGGCTGGCGGCCTGTGGGTTGCGAATGTTGATGACCTCGAACGCGATCAGCCAGCTTAAGACGACCTGCGCGATAATGACCCAGAAAAAGACTTCGAGAAGCAGCAGCAGAATATCGCCGATGACGGGCATGGAATTGTCCTTTATGCTTGTTTTAAGGTTAAGATTACCCCTTGGATATATACTCTATGGGCATGGCGGCGGTAAAGGGGCGAATGTCTTGATTGGATTGGATTATTTTGTGGCGGGGTACCTGCAACTGGCATCTGCGGACATAAAATGCCAGATCCGGCGCACGCCGAGCGTGAATGTCAGCGCGTCCGACACATCCGTTCGCTATGACCATAGCCGCAGCCAGTCCCAACTGGACAAGGGGGAATATGATACGGTCAGCCCCTATGGCAAAAGCGCCCGCACCCATGTTGGTGGCCTGATGGCGGGCGAGGTCAGTATTTCGCAGAATATCCGTATTTATCAGGAAACATGGCCGCGTTTATCGATGGGGTGCCTGTATTACGATTCCATCAAGGTCGATCTGCACATCAAACCTGTCATCTACATCGCCCGCGAATACGAAAAGGGCAGTTGTATGTATCAATCCATCCTGCAACACGAAAAGAAACATATCGCGGTGGATCGTGACATGGTGGCCAAATACACGGCAAAAATCACGCAGGTTCTGGACAGGAAATTAAAAGAGATCGGCTATACCCACGGGCCGTTCAAAACATCCGATATAAAACGGGAACAAGACAGGTTGCAAACCGCCGTACAGGAAACGGTGCAGGGCATTTCCAAAGAAATGGGCAAGGAACGGCGAGTGCGGCAACAGGCCATCGATACATTAGAAGAATATGACCGCGTTCAGGCGCGGTGCCGGGGGCAGATATGATTCCGGGGCTCGATCTTGTTGTGGCCAGCCATCTTATGCTGGCGGGTTATACCCCGCAGTGCGTTTTGAAACAGGCGCCGGAAATTACGGTGCGGGCGAAGGGCGTGGATCGTGAAATCGACACCACAAAATCCATCAGGGATTTGAACACCTTTAAACCGATGTTGAATTCCGCGCCGCTGGGAACGGGTGACAATGTGCATGTCGAAGGGTTAACCAACGGGCGGATCGGCATGGATGCCACCTATGAGTTTTCATCCGAAACGTGGCCTGCGCTTTCGCAAACCTGTCTGTATGTCAAAAAGGTTACTGTGGTCATTACGCTCGACCCGAAAATCTATGTGGCGCGCGAATATGCGCCCGGCACTTGTCATTACAACGCGGTCTTGCAACATGAAATGAAACATTTCCGTGTGGACCGCGATGTCGTGAACAAATATTCGAATATTATTTTACAGGAACTGAACAACACGCTGAAACGGGTGGGGTATAAACAGGGGCCGTTTCCGGCGGCGCAGTCACAACCTTACCAACAAAGCATGGGAAAACTGATCGCCACGACGATTTCCAGCCTTTCGGACATCATGAACCAGGAACGTCAGAAACGGCAGGCAGGCGTGGATACGCTTGAAGAATACCGCCGTGTGGACGCCTTGTGTCCCAATAAGCCACGCCTTCGATAACATCATAAATTTGCATAAAATAAGCCGCTGCCCTTAGGGGAGGCAGCGGCTTGGAACTTGGTATCACCGGAAGGAAACTGTTACAGGAGAAGGAGGAATATCCGGTAATTTTTATATTCGCCCCCAAATGTGGCCAAAATCAGGATCGGATTGGGG
>CAYRDI010000077.1:0-3363 GCA_964423095.1 uncultured Micavibrio sp. | reverse complement strand
CTTTCTTTATTTTACTACAAAAGGGTGCTTCAAAGATAGATTCGTCGAGGGTGGTGGACTAAAGGCTTGTTTCTAAAGAACCTATCCGCCTGTCTGCAGTATTATGCCGGAATGGTAAAGGATTCCTTTATGAACGAAGGGTGCCGTATCCTCCGTTTTGCCGACGGGACAGGTGTGCTAGCATGCGCATACCAACAAAGAACATAGACCTAAAAATCGAATTCAAAACAACTTATTAAGCAGGGTTTCATCAATATGAAAAACAATATTTCCGCCCACAATCCAAACTATCACTTTCACGAACACCATTATATGGGTCGGGCGGGATGGCTGCGTGCTGCCGTTCTGGGGGCGAATGACGGGATTATTTCCGTTTCCAGTCTGATCATGGGGGTGGCGGCTGCCTCCGTCGGGCCAAAGGAAGTAATGATCGCCGGGGTGGCGAGCCTCGTGGCGGGTGCCATGTCGATGGCGGCGGGGGAATATGTTTCGGTTAGTTCGCAATCGGATCTTGAAAATTCGGAAATCGAACGTGAGAGAAAAGAATTACAGGCAAAGCCGGATTACGAACTTCATGAACTTGCCCATGTCTATGTCGAACGCGGCGTTGAACCGGATCTGGCACTGGAAGTGGCCAAACAAATGACGGCCAAGGATGCGCTGGGGGCCCATGTGCGTGAAGAGCTGGGCATTTCTGAAATGACGGCGGCCAGACCGCTTCAGGCTGCAATCGCATCGGCCGCGTCCTTTTCTGCCGGGGCTTCTTTTCCCGTGTTATCGGTATTGTTTATTCCGAGCGATATATTCGTACCGGTATCTTCGGTGCTGTGCATTCTTTTGTTGGGAATTCTGGGGGCTGTTGCGGCGATGGTCGGAAAATTTTCACCGTGGAAACCCGCATTCCGTGTGATGTTCTGGGGCGCGATGGCAATGGGCTTTACCGCCCTGATCGGATCGTTCTTCGGGCAGACCGGACTTTAATTATTTTTCATCATCATCGGACAGGATGCGGTGTGCCGCGCCGTCCAGATCGTCATACTGATTGCTTTTCAGGCTCCAGATAAATCCTGCGAGACCCAAAAACCCCAAAAACAACGCGGCTGGGACCAGATAGACAAGAATGCTCATGACGAAAACCTCAACCGGAAAGAATTGGCGATAACAAGAAGCGATGATCCGGACATGGCCACGGCGGCGATCAGCGGCGTCACAAACCCTAAAACGGCCAACGGAATGGCGATAATGTTGTAAAGAACGGCCATCGTAAAATTCTGCCGTACCATATTCTGGGTCATCGTTGCGATTCTATAAGTATCATGCACGGGCATGAATTTGTCCCCCATGAAAACAATGTCAGCAGTATTCTGCGCTATCCCTATAGCAGTTCCTGGGGCAATCGATACGGTAGCCCCCGCGAGCGTCGGCGCATCGTTCAATCCATCACCGGCCATTAAAACGCGGTGGCCTTGTTGTTTGGCATCCACCATCATTTTATATTTTTCCTGCGGCGTCATTTGCGCATAAAATGCCTTGATCCCACATTCCTGCGCGACTTGTTCGACGACCGGTGCGCGATCACCCGATAAAAGATAGACGGGAATTTTGTCTTTTTGGAATGCAGCCACCGCATCCTTTGCATCGGGCCGGAGTGTATCTGAAAACCCAAACAGGACGGGCGGGGCATCGCCGTCCTGGAACCATAATTCCATCATGGACAGGTTTTCTGCATCATGGCGGCCGCACCACGCGCGCCGCCCCAATTTGACGATCCTCCCTTCGATTTTGCCTTCAAGCCCATGGCCCGGATATTCCTTAACGTCTGTCACGGGTTTTAAATCGCCGGAAAAAGCGTCTGTTAAAGCAATGGATAGCGGGTGGCTGCTGTGTGCGGAAAGAGACGCGGCATCGGCCAGAACGCCTTCGGTTTCGGCAAAGACGAGGACGGGGCGACCCAGCGTTAGTGTGCCCGTTTTATCCATGAAAACAGTGTCGATGGAGGCAAGCCGTTCCAGCGCATCACCGGATTTGACGAGAATGCCCGCCCTCATCAGTTTCGATGTCGCAAGCACCTGCACCACCGGCACGGCCAGCCCAAGCGCGCAGGGGCAGGTGATAATCAGCACGGTAATGGCGATGACCAGCGAGGACTGCCAATCCATCCCGCCAAACAACCACCATCCCAAAAAGGCAAGGGCGGCCAGAGAATGAACGACAGGTGTGTAAAGGCGCGCCGCACGGTCGGCGATGCGCACATATTTTGCCTGTCCTTGCGTTGCCTGTTCCATCAGGCGCGCAAGATCGGCGAGCAGAGAGTCATCGGCGGCCTTTGATGCGCGCAGGATCACGGGCGCGGTCAGGTTGAGCGTCCCGGCGTAAACGGTTTGTCCGGGTATGATCGGTGCCGGAACGCTTTCTCCCGTGACCAGGGCTTGATCGACATCGCTGGTTCCGTCTTCGATGACTCCATCGGCGGGAAATTTTTCACCGGCGGCGACTTGAATACGATGCCCTTCCTTGATCTGGCGGATCGGTAAGCGGATCAATTTTCCGTTTTCGAAAATCTTTGCAAAACCGTCCATGCCGGCCAGAAGATCGGTCGCGGATGTTTGCGCCTGTTTGCGCGCGCGGAAATCGAGATACCGGCCGATCAAAAGGAAAAAAACCAGCATGACGGCGGAATCAAAAAACGCGTGCTCGCCGCGCGTGATCGTTTCATAAAGGCTAAGACAGATTGTCAGCATCAACCCGATGGAGATGGGAACGTCCATATTCGTCTGGCCCTTGGACAATGCGCGAAAGGCGGATCTAAAAAAGGGACGGCCCGAAAATAAAATGGTGGGAACGGCGATCAACGCGGAAATCCAGTGCATGAAATCCCGTGTCATTGTGCCCATGGTTTCTGTGTTCGTGGTCCAGAGGCCGACCGAAAGCAGCATGATATTGCCCATCGCAAATCCCGCAACGCCGAGGCAGAGCAAAAGAAACCGGTTTTCCTTTTCCGCTTCTTCTTTTTGTCCCGCATCGTCGTATGGCCGGACGGAATATCCCAGATTCTGGACATCCGATACGAAATCGTTGGCACGCGTGGCGGGGCCGTTCCATTCAAAGGAAAGTTTACCGGTCGAAAAATTCAAACGGGCATGGGTGACGCCGTTTTTCGTCTTGATAGCATGTTCGATTTTATGGATGCAGGCTGCACAATGCGCGCCGCCGACCAGAACCGAAAGGGTGAATTTTCCATCCGGCTGTAACCTTGCCAGATATTCATAACCTTGCGTTACTTCACCATCACGGGGTGCGATGTTTGATATTGCTGTTTGTCCCATTTGGCGTCCAGTTTTGCGGTCCACATCCCTTCGAGCG
>CAYRDI010000076.1:0-3859 GCA_964423095.1 uncultured Micavibrio sp. | reverse complement strand
CGCCCCGCGCAGGTGATCTTCAACGCCGGCGCAACGGAGGGCAACAACACCATCCTGTCCGGTTATGCGGGCAAAAACATCGTCGTCTCTGCTATCGAACACCCGTCCGTTCTCGAACCCTCGAACAATGCGGATAAAATCCCGGTGACCAAAAGCGGCGTCGTGGATCTGGATAAACTCGATATCATGCTCGCGGCGTCCAAAACCGATCTTGTGTCGGTGCAGCTTGTGAATTCCGAAACCGGCGTCATTCAACCCATCGCGGACATCGCCACGCTCGCCCACAAAAACGGCGCGCTTCTTCATTGCGATGGTGTGCAGGCGGCGGGGCGGATAGAACTGGACTTTAAAAAACTGGATGTGGATTTTCTCACCCTCTCCGCGCACAAATTCGGGGGGCCACAGGGCGCGGGCGCGCTCATCTTCCGCGAAGGGTTGCTGCTTCCCAAATTCATGAAGGGCGGCGGGCAGGAAAAACGCCAGCGCGCGGGCACGGAAAACGTGGCGGCCATTGCCGGATTCGGTGTGGCTGCGCGGCTCGCCCGTGAAGAGCTGAACGATTGGCAAACCCGTCTGCGCGGGCTTCAATCACGCTTTGAATCCGTCCTTAAAAAAGTGACAAACGATATTGTGATCATCGGCGAAAACGCACCGCGTGTTTACAACACCACGAATGTTTTGCTCCCCGGCGTGCCCGCCGAAACGCAGTTGATGGCACTCGATCTCGAAGGGGTCGCCGTCTCCTCCGGCTCCGCCTGCTCTTCGGGGGCGTTCAAACCCAGCCACGTTTTGCTGGCGATGGGTTACGGCGAAGACGATGCCAAGTCCGCCTTGCGCATTTCCTACGGATGGGCTACGACGGAAACCGAAATCGATGCGGCGCTGGCGGCCTATGCCAAAATCCTCGCCCGTATCAGGAAATGAAAAGATTATGCCGAAAATTACATTCAAACTGAAAAACGGAACGGAAACGGTGATCGATGCGCCCGTGGGCCTGTCGTTGATGGAAGCCGCCGTCAAAAACAACATCGAACAGATCGAAGGATCGTGCGGCGGATCGCTCGCCTGCGCGACGTGCCATGTCTATGTGCATCCGGACTGGTTCAAAAAAACGCTGCCCGATGACGCGCGCAGCGATGAAGAAGAAGACATGCTTGATCTTGGCTTCGATGTCCGTAAAACCTCGCGCCTGTGTTGCCAGATTATGGTGACGGAGGAACTCGACGGTCTGGTTGTCGCCACTCCCGGCACCAAAACCGGCTGGTAAATTTTACGACGGTTTGAACGTGCAGATATTCGCGATCACGCGGTGAAGCTGCCCGAATTCTTTTTCCGGCAAAGCATAGGGCCCGTAATTTTCCGTGACCGTTCCATCCAGAATATCGCGCGTGCGCACAACATCTTCGGCCCCGAACGGCATATTGCCGAAATAACATTTTGCAAACGCGCCGATTTCCCCGCGCACATCCACATCTTCCACACCGGGAATCTGCATCGCCGTTTCGGGAGCGGGCATACTGTCCAACACCGCGTCCGCAATATCGGGATTGCCGCATTCCATGTTGCCCCAATACGCATTGGCGAATTGGCTGCCCAGCGGCCCCTCTTCCCCCACCAATTGATGCGGGTTGGAACAATCGAACGGGTTGTTGTACGCCTTGCCTTCATACAGGTCGGCGGGCGATGGAGATTCCGTCAGGCTCGCGGGAATTTCCTGTGCCTGCGCGGCAAAGGCGAAAACGGATAACGCAACGGGCGGGACGATACGGGATAGCTTCATTTTACCTTCACACTCTCTCTTGACCGGGCTTTTTTGCGCCCTTGATTTTGAAAATTCATAACAGGTTTTTTGAATTTTCCAAACTATGCCGCCTTTACTGCATTATGTCAATTATATTTTACTGGAAATAATAGGAATAATTTCATATATTGGGAAATGACCTTTGCCGACGAACCCTATTTCGCCTATCCACCCTTTCCCAAACTCGAAGACATCCACAATGGGTGGAGTCCCGAGCGCCGCCGCAAACACGCGTAAATGATGCATTTGAAGAAACCATGGACGAAATCCACGGGGCCGCGCACGGCCGAAGGAAAGGCGAAATCCTCCCAAAACGCCTATAAACACGGGCGCCGGTCGGCGGCGGCACGGCATCGGGCCAAAGGGTTTCGCCACCTGCAATCCTTCCTCAAACACCAAAGACACCTGCACACCCTTGCGGAACGCCGCCTGCGGACCTTGCGAAAAATGAAAAAATCGCCGAACGAACTATTGAACGACCCAACATTAACGCTTTTGAACCGGTTGATCCGGAACGGGGCGGCGGTTTTGCCCGCCGCCATCGCGCTCGTTATGCAAAAACCTTGCATTTCGGGGCCGCCGGAGGGTAAAAGTTAACGCCAGAACATGACATACGAACTCAACAGCCTCGGCTTTGCAAAGCCGCCAAACCAAACCCGCGTGGTGGTCGCCATGTCGGGCGGGGTGGATTCGTCCGTGACGGCAGCATTGCTCCATGAACAGGGCTATGACGTTGTGGGTGTAACCTTACAACTTTACGATCACGGCGCGGCGATTGACCGGAAGGGCGCGTGCTGCGCGGGCGCGGACATTTACGATGCCAAACGGGTTGCACAAACGCTCGGCTTTCCCCACTACGTCCTGAACTACGAAGACAATTTCAAAGACTCCGTGATCGCGGATTTTGTGGATAGCTATCTTCAGGGTGAAACGCCGATCCCGTGCGTGAAATGCAATCAAACTGTGAAATTTCGTGATCTGTTAAAGGTCGCAAAGGATCTGGGGGCCGATTGTATGGCCACGGGCCATTACATTCAACGGATTGTGAACCCCGATACCGGCATGGCGGAATTGCACCGCGCGGTGGATGTCACAAAGGACCAAAGCTATTTTCTTTTTGCGACGACGCAGGAACAACTGGATTATCTGCGCTTTCCGCTTGGCGGCTGGGATAAATCCGTCACGCGTGGCCATGCGGAACGGCTCGGCCTTGTCAATGCGGGCAAGCCGGATTCACAAGACATCTGTTTCGTACCGAACGGCGATTATGCAGCCGTCGTGAAAAAAATTGCGCCACATGCGGAAAAGCCGGGGGATATTGTCCATATCGATGGGCGCGTTCTGGGGCACCATACGGGCATTGTGAATTACACGATCGGCCAACGCAAAGGCCTTGGTATCGGCGGCGGTCACAATGACGACAATGATCCTTTCTATGTCATCAAAATCGATGCCGTGCAAAACCGCGTGATTGTGGGGCCGAAATCTGCGCTCGCGCGTGATGTTGTGCTTGTTAAAGATTTGAACCTTCTTGGCACACCGCCGCAAAGAATTCTTGTCAAACTGCGCTCTATGACCCGCGCCGTTCCTGCCACTTTATTGGTAACTGCCAATAATATAGGTGAGATAACCCTGGATGAACCGCAATTTGGTATTTCCGCGGGTCAGGCCGCCGTGCTCTATGACGGCCCCCGCGTGCTCGGCGGCGGGTGGATTGCGGGGACGGATAATCGCGCCGTGCCCTTGGCGGCGTAACGGGGATTCCGGGGGTGGTAACGCCATAAAACGGGGCTGCCTCTTCGGACATTGACAATCCCGCCCGAAACGGTCATAAAATGCCCGCACCGTTGGCGGTGTAGCTCAGCCGGTAGAGCAGAGGAATCATAATCCACTTGTCTCGAAAAGAGCGCCGCCAAATACCTTGTCAAACCAAGGTGTTATGGACTACAAAGAACCCCGTCTCCTCTGTGGGGTAACACAGGGGTAACATATGTGATTTAGCACCGTGGCGGTGTAGCTCAGTCGGTAGAGCAGAGGAATCATAATCCTTGTGTCGGG
>CAYRDI010000075.1:0-3937 GCA_964423095.1 uncultured Micavibrio sp. | reverse complement strand
CTGGATGATGTTGCCGGGCAGCGCACCGATATAGGTGCGGCGGTGACCGCGGATTTCGCTTTCATCCCGCACGCCGCCCAGCGACATGCGAACGAAATTACGATTCGTCGCTTTGGCGATTGATTGGCCGAGCGAGGTTTTACCAACCCCGGGCGGGCCGACGAGGCAGAGGATAGAGCCCTTCACCTTGCCCGTGCGTTGTTGTACCGCAAGGTATTCGAGAATGCGTTCCTTGACCTTTTCCAGACCGTAATGATCGTGGTCGAGGATTTTCTTCGCGGCCTTGATGTCTTTTTTCACGCGCGTGCGTTTGTCCCATGGAACGGACAAAACCCAATCCAGATAATTGCGCACGACGGTCGCTTCCGCCGACATCGGTGACATCTGGCGCAGTTTTTTAACTTCTGCCTTCGCTTTTTCGCGGGCGTCCTTGGACAGCTTCGTTTCGATAATTTTCTTTTCCAGTTCGCCGATCTCATCGAGACCGTCTTCGCCCTCGCCCAGCTCCTTCTGGATCGCCTTCATCTGTTCGTTCAGATAATATTCGCGCTGCGTCTTTTCCATCTGGCGTTTGACGCGGTTGCGAATGCGTTTTTCAACCTGCAGAACGCCGATCTCGCCTTCCATGAAGCCATAGATTTTTTCAAGCCGGTCTGCCGTATTCGGGCTGGCCAGCAATTCCTGTTTTTCTTCGATTTTCAAGGACAGGTGCGATGCAATGGTGTCCGCCATCTTTGCGGAATCTTCGATCTGGTTGACCGAAACGATCACTTCGGGCGGAATTTTTTTGTTCAGCTTGACGTACTGCTCGAACTGGGCAACGACAGCGCGGGCCAATGCGTCCAGCTCTTCGCCTTTGACGGATGTATCCGCCATTTCCTTGACGGTCGCCTCGATAAAATCCTCACGCGGCGTGAAACCCGTGATCTCGACCCGCTCCAACCCTTCGACCAGAACCTTGACCGTTCCGTCCGGCAATTTCAAAAGTTGCAGGATAGAACCGACCGTCCCGATACGGTGAATATCTTCGGATGTCGGATCGTCTTCAGACGGGGATTTCTGTGTGACCAGCAGAATCTTTTTGGATTCATGCATCACGGATTCCAGCGCCTTGACCGATTTCTCACGGCCCACGAACAACGGCACGATCATATGGGGGAAGACGACGATGTCCCGAAGCGGCAAAACCGCAAATACATTCTTTTCCTTGATACCTGCACCCAACATGATCTGTCCTTTATTGTTATGCCCCGACAGGGGGAGACCGCCCGCAAAGGTTTATTCTATCATAGGATATGGGAACCATTGGTTAAGATTTCAAGGAGGAACTCCCCTCCAAACCCGCGAAAAGTCTGGAAAGGCCTGTTTTTTCAAGCCCCTCCCGTTAATCACTTTCCGGCCCGGTCCCTATTTCTTGGCACCTTCGACGGCGGCGCGCTCTTCCACCACCTCGTCGATCAGGCCGAATTTTTTGGCCTCTTCGGCGGACATGAAATTGTCGCGTTCCATGGCCTTTTCAATGTCGGCGAGCTTGCGGCCCGTGTGCTTCACATAGACATTGTTGAGGTAGGCACGAAGACGCAGGATTTCCTTCGCCTGAATTTCGATGTCGGTCGCCTGCCCCTGCGCCCCGCCTGATGGCTGGTGGATCATGATCCGCGCGCTCGGCAACGCAAAACGCTTACCCTTATGTCCGGCGGTCAGAAGGAGCGAGCCCATGGACGCCGCCTGACCGATACAAACGGTCGACACTTCCGGCTTGATGTACTGCATGGTGTCGTACATCGCCATGCCGGAGGTCACCACGCCGCCCGGCGAATTGATATAGAACGAAATGTCTTTCGTCGGATTTTCGGATTCCAGAAACAACAGCTGCGCACAGATCAGGGCGGACACATTGTCCTCCACCTGACCGGTCAGGAAAATGATGCGTTCTTTCAGCAGGCGCGAATAAATGTCAAAGGCACGCTCCCCGCGGTTCGTTTGCTCGATAACGGTCGGGACGAGGTAGTTTTGATAAATATCGACGGGATCGCGGTCTTTGGGGAACAGGCTCATGATGAAACTTCTCTGGATAGCGGTTTGAATCGTTAAGACAAACCTATAGCCCGCGGGGAGTGAGTTCAAGGGGTTTGATGAAAGTACGCACCCCGGCCTATAGTCATAAAAAACACTGGACATCCGTCATGCCCGCCCGCGCCTTTGAAAAATTTTTAAGCCTTCTTTGCTAGACTTATAGGCAAAGGAGCGCCCTTCACGGGCGTATTTGTTTATCATGATGAAATATCAAGAACTTGTCATGTCGATGCCCAAAACCAGCATCCAGATACTAAAAAATGCGGCGAAAGACCCGAACAAAACCAACTTTATAAATTTCTGCGCCCTGTACGCACCCGCGATCCGCACCGCGGACATGATGGAATTCCGGGAATTCATCCGGAATGCGCCTTAAAACAAAAACCCCGCTTTCGCGGGGTTTTTCAATTATTCGTCCTTTTTGGCTTTTTTCTTGGCGGCGGGCTTTTTGTCTTTTTTGGCCCCCTTCAAATCCACTTCGTCTTCTTCTTTCAAAAGCTCTTCAAGGGTGACTTCCTTGTCCGTGATGCTGGCATCCTTGAAGATCAACTCGACAACTTTTTCTTCAAAGATCGGTGCGCGGAGCATATCGATCGCGCCACGGTTCTTTTGGTAGAATTCGAACACCATCTTTTCCTGACCCGGATATTTCTGCGCTTCGGCAATCACCGCACGCTGTAATTCCTGATCGGTCACGGAAACCTTGTTCTTGTTGCCGACTTCGGAAAGGATCAGGCCCAGACGGACACGGCGCGCCGCAATCAATTCCAGCTCTTCTTTTTCTTCATCGGTTAACTCCGCGCCATTTTCGGCGGGGTTCATCTTACGCTCGTCTTCGATCTGGCGCGTGATGCCTTCATATTCGGCCTTCACCATGTTTTCGGGAATTTCGAAATCATGCTTTTCGTCCAGAATGTCGAGCAATTGGCGTTTTAACTTCATGCGGGAATGCCCTTCATATTCGGCATTCATCTGCTGTTCGACAGCGGCACGCAGGGCTTTCAAATCTTCCATGCCCAGCTTCTTGGCCAGTTCGTCATTCACTTCGGCGGGGGCCGCTTCATGAATGGCTTCGATGATCGTATCGAAAATGGCATCGCGGCCAGCCAGTTCGGTGGCACCGTAATCTTTCGGGAACTTCACTTCCACTTCGACCTTGTCGCCGGCTTTTTTGCCGATCAACTGGTCTTCAAATCCCGGAATGAAACGCCCTGAACCCAGCTCCAACTCAACGCCATGGGCATGCATACCTTCATGCATCACGCCATCATCCTTGGTGCGGCCATGGAACGTGATGACGGCGATGTCACCCTTTTTCGTGGCGCGGTCGCCTTCGACCGGCTTCGTCGTGCGGTTGCTTTGCGCCACGCGCTCCAGCGTCTCGTCAATCGCTTTGGCATCGGTTTTGACAACGGGGCGTGTCAGTTTCAGACCTTTCAGATCCATGACTTCAACGGTGGGAAGTTTTTCGAATTCCATCTTAAACGTCAGGTCTTTGCCTTCATCGAATTCTTTTACTTCGATTTTCGGCTGCATCGCCGGACGGATGTTTTTGTCTTTCAATACCTTGGCGGTTGTCTCGCTGACCACCATTTCCAAAACTTCGCCCATGACGGCGCGGCCGTATTTTTGTTCCAGCATCTTCATCGGCACTTTGCCGGGACGGAAACCAGGCACCTTGGCGGTCTTGCCAACTTCCTTCAAGCGCACTTCCTGCTTTTTCTTGATGTCGTTGGCGGGAACGGTCACTTCCAGTTCCACTTTCAAACCTTCGGATTTTATATCTTTGACTTGCATGGTTTTCCTAATGTTTTGGTTTAATTTTTGTGGTGCGGGTGGAGGGACTTGAACCCCCACGGGT
>CAYRDI010000074.1:0-3941 GCA_964423095.1 uncultured Micavibrio sp. | reverse complement strand
GGGCATCGGGGTCAGCATCGCGGCCACGGAAATTGCGGTAAAGGATGGCGGGATCTTCGCTGCCGCCCTTGCCCAGAATTTCGGTTTTGTATTTGTTGGCAGTTTCGGAATCGTACAATCCCTTTTCTTCGAACAGTTCGAACGTATCGGCGTCCAGAACTTCGGCCCATTTGTACGAATAATAGCCGGCCGAATAACCGCCACCGAAAATATGGCTGAACGAGGCGGAGGTTGGCCCAGCCAGACGCGGGAAGAGGCTGGTGTCTTTCGTCACCATATCTTCGAATGTGGCGACATCGGTGATCGTGTTCGGGTCGGTCGAATGCCATGCCATGTCGAGCAGGCCGAGATTGCTTTGGCGCAATCCCATCCAGCCGACAAAGAAATTTTTTGAATCCTGCACTTTTTGAATAAGCTCCGCCGGAATGGCTTCACCCGTTTTGTAATGCTTCGCAAACAGGTCGAGCGTTTCCTTTGTATAGGCCCAGTTTTCCTGCACCTGCGATGGAAGCTCGACAAAATCCCAAAGGACAGAAGTGCCCGAATGCGAAGCGTATTGCACGTTGGACAACATCATGTGCATCGCATGGCCCATTTCATGGAAGAGCGTCAAAACTTCATCGTGAGTGAGAAGCGATGGCGCTTCTTTCGTCGGTTTGGTAAAATTGCACACGATGGCAACAAACGGACGTTTCATGCCGCCCGTAAACATCCCCTGTTCGCGGTAAGAGGTCATCCAAGCGCCGGGCTTTTTGCCCTTGCGTGGGTAGAAGTCCGCATAAAAGAGGCCCATGAAGTCACCGGTTTTGTTGTCCGTGACGTCATAGGCGACCACATCCGGATGCCAGACGGGGTATTGTGCGGGGGTGAATGTAATGCCGAAGAGCTTGGAAAAATGTTCGAACGTCCCTTTGAGCACGGGTTCGAGCGGAAAGTAAGGGCGCAAATCTTCCGACGAAAAAGCAAAGAGTTTTTCTTTGAGCTTTTCGGAATAATAGGCGATGTCCCATGGCATGATCTCGCCCTCGAACCCGCTTTTTGCGGCGAAGTCTTTTAGATCTTTTAAATCATTTTGCGCGGCGGGTTTGTAAGTCGCGACCAGCTTTTTCAAAAAACCCATCACGGCGTCCGGCGTTTTGGCCATCCGTTTTTCAAGAACGAACGCGGCATGGTGGTCATAGCCTAGAATCTTTGCACGTTCGTCTTTGAGTTTGACGATTTTTAAAATGTTATCACTGTTGTCGTATTCGCCGCCAACGGCGCGTGATCCGAACGCTCGCCACATCTGTTCGCGAAGGACGCGATTGTCGGCATAAGTGACGAACGGGCCGTAGCTGGGATAATCCAGCGTGAAAACCCATTTTCCTTTCATATCGCGTTCTTCGGCTTCTAGGGCCGCGGCATCGATGGCGTTTTGCGGCAGGCCGGATAAATCTTTTTTATCGTCGATGACCAATGTAAAGGCTTCGGATGATTTTTTGACGTTCTTGGAAAAGTCGGGGCCAAGTACGGAGAGCTGCTCGTTGATTTCGCGCAGGCGTTTTTTCCCTGTGGCGTCAAGCAGTGCGCCACCACGGACGAACCCTTTGTAGCAATCGTCCAGCACGGTGCCCTGTTCGGAGGTCAGGTTCAGTTTTTCACGCGCGTCGTAAACGGCTTTAACCCGCTTGAACAAATCCTCATCCATGATCACATCGCTGGAAAAATTCGAGGAAACGGGGCCTATTTTTTGCGCAAGGTCTTCCATTTCGTCGCTCGCAGCGGCCGAAAGCTGGTTGTAAAAAATACCCGACACCATGCCAAGCCTTTCGGAGGCGTGCTCCAGGGCTTCGATTGTATTTTCAAAGGTGGGGTTTTCGGTATTTTTCTTGATGGTGTCGACATTCGCGCGGGCCTCTTCAATGGCCACCTCCACGGCGGGCAGGTAATGCGCCTCCTTGATAGCGTCAAAGGGCGGGGCATTGTGCTTGTGTTTGAATTCCTGAAGCAGCGGGTTTTTATCGGCGGTGGTCAAACTCTAATTCCTTTTCGTCTGAATGAACTTCATTTATATGGTATGCCATGGATCAAACGCCAAGATCGGAACAATTCAATGACGTGTACTTTTCGGCCCATGACGGGCCGGGGGAAACGTGCCATGTTTTTTTCGATGGTAATGGCCTCTCTCCCCGCTGGCAAGGGCTGACGGGGCGTTTTACCGTGGCGGAAACCGGTTTTGGTACGGGCCTGAACTTCCTTTTGGCGTGGGAAATGTTCGACCGGCTGGCCACGCCCTGTGCTTTTCTGGATTTTATCAGCGTTGAAAAATTCCCGCTATCGGCAGAAGAGATTCGAAAAGGCTTGTCGCCGTGGTCTGACCGGCTGGAACCTTATCTTTCCAAAATGCTGGAACAATATCCCATCCGCGTGCCGGGTTTTCACCGCATGGTGTTTGATAACCGCATTGCCCTGACGCTGGTTTTCGATGATGCGAACGATGCGTTACCCGAAGTAGGGGCGCAGGTCGATGCCTGGTTTCTGGACGGTTTCACGCCATCCAAAAATCCGGATATGTGGACGGATAAGGTTTTAGGGGAAATGGCGCGGCTGTCCCATGGCGAGACGACCTTTTCAACCTTCACGGCGGCGGGTTTTGTCAAGCGCGGGTTACAGGCAGCGGGTTTCCACGTTGAAAAACGAAAAGGTTTTGGCCCCAAGCGCGATATGCTGGCCGGGTATTATAAAGGCGCAGAAAAAAGACGTGCAGCGGCTTGTACGAAAAAGGTTTTGATCCATGGCGCGGGGCTGGCCGGATGTTCTGCGGCGTATGTTTTAAAACAATATGGGTTTGCCCCTGTCTTGTTTGACCCCAACGGCATCGCTTCGGGGGCCTCGGGGAATCCGGTCGGGTTGATCAACCCGCGTTTATCGGCCTATCGCACGCCGGAATCCGATTTTTACACGGCCGCCTTTGCGCAAACGGCGCGAACCTTTCCACAGTTTGAGGGCGTGGATTATATGCGCTGCGGCGCGTTGCATCTGGTCACGGATGACGAAAAGCAAAAGCGGTTTTCGCGTACCATCGAACTCTGGCGATGGCATCACGATCATATGCAGAATCTGGATAGATGGCGGGCGTCTGAAATAGCGGGCGTCAAACTGGAACAGGACGCGCTGTATTTGCCGGATTCGGCGCGCATCCATCCCAAAGCGTTGTGCGAATTTTATGCAAGGGATATTGAATCCGTGGACGCGCCCGTGGCGGCCGATGCGCAAATCATGGCGTGCGGTGCCGCGGTATCGGGGCTTCCCATCCATACGGTGCGCGGGCAGATCACGGAAATTGCGGCGACGCCCGAAAGTGAAAATCTGAAAACCAATCTTTCCTATGGAGGTTATGTGTCCACGGCGGTGGGCGGGCGGCATGTCGTTGGTTCGACCTTTCAAAAATGGTTGAGCGAAACAAACATCCGTATAGAGGATGACCGGGACAATCTTGAAAAACTCGCACACATTCTACCCGATCTGAAAGAGGCGCGGGTCACGGGGCATCGTGCGGCTCTGCGGACATCGTCCCGTGACCGGTTTCCTGTTGTCGGCGTTATGAAGGAGGGCACGTTCGTCAGCACGGCGCATGGATCGCACGGTATTTCCACCACGCTTGCGGCGGCGCATCTGCTGGCCGATTTTTTGCGCGGCGGGCCGCTCAGTCTTGGTAAATCAACGGTTAATCTGTTGTGTCCCTCCCGCTTTTCCCGTGGAAAAGCACAAAATGCCATGAAAAATTCATCTTTCACGAACGATCGGGATGTTAGGATGAAAGAATGAAAAAGATTATTTCGGGGTTTTTGCGCTGGCGGGCGGCAAAGGCGGGGGCTACCTCCATTGAATATGCATTGATTGCGGCGGGTATCTCGCTGGCCATTATTGCAACCATTTATGCGTTGGGTGATCAACTGGAC
>CAYRDI010000073.1:0-4219 GCA_964423095.1 uncultured Micavibrio sp. | reverse complement strand
TCGCACCGATCGCCATGAACGAAGGTCTTCGCTTCGCTATCCGCGAAGGCGGACGTACCGTCGGCGCAGGCGTCGTCGCCAAAATTAAAGAATAGGTTTAACAAATGGCTATTGATGATAGAGAAGACGGAATGTGGGCTGTAACAACGGACGAAAAAGGTCGCGTTGTTCAGACTAATCTTTATACGGGTTATGTTATGGCCACTGAGCCAAATGATATTGCAAGTATAGAGGGTTTTGGGGCACGTACTGCCGCTCAAATACAACATAGCCTTAGACAAGGACCACAATAATGGACAATCAAACCATTCGCATCAGACTGAAAGCGTTCGATCACCGTGTTCTGGATCAATCCACGCACGAGATCGTCAATACGGCAAAACGCACGGGCGCACAGGTTCGTGGTCCAGTTCCGCTGCCGACGAACACGAAATATTTTTCGATTAACCGCTCGCCGCACATCGACAAAGGCTCGCAGGAGCAATTCGAGATGCGCACGCACAAGCGTCTGATCGACATCGTTGACCCCACCCCGCAAACGGTGGATGCGTTGATGAAGCTCGATCTGGCGGCCGGTGTGGACGTTGAAATCAAAATTGGCGCCGCGGCGTAAAACGACGTAAGGGCCATTAGGTAAGGAAGAAAAGCCATGAGAACAGGCGTAATTGCAAGAAAAGAAGGGATGACCCGTATTTTTACGGCCGATGGTCAACAGGTTCCTGTAACCGTGTTGAAGATCGACAATTGTCAGGTCACCGCTATCCGTGAAAAGGACAAGCATGGCTATGTTGCTGTCCAGCTGGGTGCCGGAAATGCAAAAGTATCCCGCACGTCCAAGGCGATGCGTGGCGTTTTTGCCGCCGCCAAGGTTGAGCCAAAACAAAAGATGGCTGAATTCCGTCTGGAGGATGTTGCCGGTCTGGAAATCGGTGCTGAAATCTGCGCCAGCCACTTTGTTGCGGGCCAACTGGTCGATGTGCAGGGCACAACGGTCGGTAAGGGTTTCGCAGGTTCCATGAAACGCTGGAACTTCGGTGGTCACCGCGCCTCGCACGGGAACTCCGTCACGCACCGCGCCCACGGTTCGACCGGTCAGCGTCAGGATCCGGGTAAGGTTTTCAAAGGCAAGAAAATGGCCGGTCATCTCGGCGTTGAAACCGTTACGACACAAAACCTGACCGTTGCGGGCGTTGATCTGGAAGACAATCTGATTCTGATCAAGGGCTCTGTCCCCGGTCCGGACAATGGCTGGGTTCTGATCACGGATGCCGTGAAGGCCCCCGCGCCCAAAGATGCGCCTGTGCCGGCTGGTCTGAAACAATCCGCAAAGGCCGCCAAGGCGGAAAGCAAAGCCGAAGCCGCTGCGCAAGAAGCGCCGGCAGAAGAAGCGAAAGGTGAATAATCATGAAGATCGCTGTCAAAACACTCGATAACAAAGCCGCAGGCGACATGACGCTTGATGCTTCTGTGTTTGGTGCCGACATCCGTGCGGATGTTCTGCATCAGATGGTGACGTACCAGTTGGCAAAGCGCCGTGCCGGTACGCACAAGACGCAAACGCGTTCCGACGTTTCCCGTACGGGCAAAAAACCGTTCAAACAAAAAGGAACAGGTTCCGCCCGTGCCGGTGATTACACGCGTTCGATCGACCGCGGCGGTCAGGTTGCCCATGGTCCGGTTGTTCGCAGCCATGCCACGGAACTGCCCAAACGGATCCGTCAGCTGGCAATGAAATCCGCCCTGTCGGCAAAAGCAAAAGAAGGCAAGCTGATCATCGTTGATGCGCTGGCCCCCAAAGACCACAAAACCAAGGCGATGGCCGCGGCGTTCAAAGCGTTGGGCTTTGACTCTGCCCTGATCGTCGGTGGTAAGGAAATCGATGCCAACTTCGCCCGCGCAACGCGCAATATTCCCCGTGTGGATGTATTGCCCGTGCAAGGTGCGAACGTGTATGACATCATGCGTCGTGACACGCTCGTTCTGACCAAGGATGCGGTGGCCGACCTCACAGAAAGACTGAAAGGCTAAGATCATGGCTGCGAAGAAAAAAGAACAGGCGAAAGTCGCCGAATGGATGTACGGGGTTATCAAATCCCCGGTCGTCACGGAAAAATCCGCTGGCGGTTCCGAACATGGCCAGGTGACCTTTAAGGTTGCGGTCGAAGCCAAGAAACCCGAAATCAAAGCGGCTGTCGAAGGTCTCTTTGGCGTAAAGGTTCTGAAGGTCAACACGCTGATCCAGAAAGGCAAGACGAAAGTCTTCAAAGGGCAGCGCGCTTTCCGTTCCGATGTGAAAAAGGCCATCGTCACGCTGGAAGAAGGCCAGACGATCGATGTCGGCAACGGCCTGTAGGATTAGAAAATAACGTAAATATGGCGCTCCGCCGAGACTGGAGAAGAGGTTAAAAGAAGAACATGGCACTGAAGCAATATAGACCGATAACACCCGGAACGCGTGGCTTGATCCTGATCGAGCGTGCGGGCCTGCACAAGGGCGCACCGGAAAAAGACCTGACCGAAGGGAAAAAGAAAACCGGCGGACGGAACAATATGGGCCGTATCACGTCTTACCAAAAAGGCGGCGGTCACAAACAGCGTTACCGCATCATCGACTGGAAACGCAGCAAGTTCGATATCGAAGCCAAAGTCGTTCGTCTGGAATATGACCCGAACCGCACGGCGTTCATCGCTCTGATCGAATATACCGATGGTGAAAAGGCATACATCATTGCCCCGCAACGTCTGCAGGCTGGCGACATCGTTGTTGCCGGTGAAAAAGCGGACATCAAGCCCGGCAATGCCATGATGTTGAAATCGATGCCGGTCGGCACGATCATTCACAACATCGAAATGAAAATCGGCAAGGGCGCACAGTTGTGCCGTTCCGCCGGAACCTACGCACAGCTGGTCGGCCGCGATCAGGGCTTCGCCCAGATCAAATTGGCCTCTGGCGAGCTGCGTGTTGTGCCGGAAAACTGCATGGCAACGGTGGGCGCGGTTTCAAACCCTGACCACATGAACCAGAATTTCGGGAAAGCCGGCCGCCAGCGTTGGAAGGGTATCCGTCCGACCGTTCGCGGCGTGGCCATGAACCCGGTCGATCACCCGCATGGGGGCGGCGAGGGCCGTACCTCCGGTGGACGCCATCCGGTTACGCCTTGGGGCAAACCGACGAAGGGCGCCAAAACCCGTAAAAACAAACGCACGACGAAATTTATCATTCGTCGCAAGAAGAAATAAGGAGCACCGCTTATGGCACGTTCACTCTGGAAAGGTCCTTTTATTGACCGCTACCTTCTCAAGAAGGTGGAAGATGCCCGTCAATCCGGCAAAAACACGATCATTCAAACATGGTCCCGCCGTTCGACGATCCTGCCGCAAATGGTGGGTTTGACGTTCGGCGTCCACAACGGGAAAAAATTTATTCCTGTTCTGGTATCGGACCAGATGATTGGTCACAAACTCGGCGAATTCGCGCCGACCCGTGAATTCAAAGGCCACTCCGGCGGCGATAAAAAAGCAGCCGCAGCAGCACCGGCCAAGAAGTAAGGAATAGAGGCGATTATGGGACAACAAGCAAACGAAAGACGCGTTAAGGATAACGAAGCCATGGCAATGGCCAAGTATCTGCGCACCAGCCCGCGCAAACTGAATCTGGTTGCCGCGATGATCCGCGGCAAGCTGGCCAGCAAGGCGCTTGTGGATCTGGAATTCAACAACCGCCGCATTGCGCAGGATGTGCGTAAAGTTCTGGCATCGGCCGTGGCCAATGCGGAAAACAACCACAATCTGGACGTGGACAAACTGGTCGTTGCCGAAGCCTTTGTTGGCAAATCGGTCAAGATGAAGCGTTTTTCCGCCCGTGCGCGTGGCCGTGCCGCCCCGATTGAAAAATTCTTTTCGCGTCTGACGATCGTTGTACGTGAAGGCGAAGCGATGAAAGCCGTTCCGAAGAAGCCTGCTGCGAAAAAAGCAGCTGCGCCGAAAACGGAAAAAGCTGAAAAGCCCGCTGCGAAAAAAGAAACCGCGAAAAAACCGGCTGCCAAGAAAAAAGCCGCAACCAAGCAGGACAAGGAATAGGAGCTCTTTACTATGGGTCAAAAAGTCAATCCAATCGGTCTGCGCGTCGGTATCAACCGCAACTGGGATTCACTCTGGTTCGATGAACGCATATATGAGTACATGTTTGTTTTTGTTTTTTAAATTTGTAATTTTGTTC
>CAYRDI010000072.1:0-4458 GCA_964423095.1 uncultured Micavibrio sp. | reverse complement strand
CTACTTCGTGCCGAAGCGCGCCGAGCGGCCGGTCTATTCCTACCGCCTGTCGATCGTGCACTTCTGGTCGCTGATCTTTATCTATATCTGGGCCGGCCCGCACCACCTGCACTACACCGCCCTGCCCGACTGGGCGCAGACGCTGGGGATGACGTTCTCTATCATGCTGTGGATGCCCTCCTGGGGTGGGATGATCAACGGCGTCATGACACTGTCCGGCGCATGGCACAAGCTGCGTGAAAACCCGATCCTGCAATTCATGATCATTGCGCTCGCCTTTTACGGGATGAGCACGTTCGAAGGGCCGTTGATGTCGATCCGCGCTGTCAACTCCCTCTCCCACTACACGGACTGGACCATCGGTCACGTTCATTCCGGCGCACTAGGCTGGGTCGGATTCATTTCGTTCGGGGCCATCTATTACATGGTGCCGCGCCTCTGGAACCGCGAACGTCTTTATTCCATCAAACTGGTCAGTCTGCACCTCTGGGTCGCCACGCTCGGCATCGTCCTCTATATCGCTGCGATGTGGGTCTCCGGAATCATGCAAGGTCTGATGTGGCGTTCCTATGACGACATGGGTTTCCTTGAATATTCCTTCGTGGAATCCGTTATGGCCATGCACCCGTTCTATGTAATCCGCGCACTTGGCGGCGTCCTCTACCTCGGCGGTGCCCTGATCATGGTTTACAACCTCTGGCGTACCATTCGTGGCGACGTCAGCAATGAGAAAACACATCTGCAAGTTCAAGGAGCCGGAGAATGAGCTGGAACAAACACGAAAAACTCGAAAAGAACTCTCTGCTTCTTCTCGGATTTATCATCCTGACCGTGATTGTCGGCGGGCTGGTTGAAATCATCCCGCTGTTCCGCATGGAAACGGTGATCGAGCCGGTAAAGGGCGTCCGCCCGTTAACCCCGCTCGAACTGGCGGGACAGAACATCTATATGCGGGAAAACTGTGCTGTCTGCCATTCGCAGCAAGTCCGCCCGCTGCGGGACGAGGTCGTGCGTTACGGCCACTACTCCCTGGCCGCCGAAAGCATGTATGACCACCCGTTCCTGTGGGGTTCCAAACGGACAGGCCCGGATCTGGCCCGCGTCGGCGGTCGGTATTCGGATGACTGGCACGTCGCCCACCTGATCGAACCACGCGATGTGGTGCCGGAATCCATTATGCCCTCCTACAGCTTCCTGATGAAAAACGGCGCGCGGCTGCATGACATCGGCAAGAACCTGAGCACCCTGAGCACCGTCGGCGTCCCTTACACAGACGAAATGATCGAAAACGCGCAAAAAGATGCCGTGGCACAGGCCACAGGTGAAGCCCGCACGGACATTTCCGGTCTGCAATCCCGCTACGGCGAAAAGATCAACGCAAGGGATTTCGATGGCCAGCCGGACATCGTTTCCGAAATGGACGCTTTGGTGGCCTATCTTCAGGTTCTTGGCACCATGGTTGATTTTGAAGCCGCCAAAAAGGTCGAGGATACGGCACCATGATGGATTTTATCGCACACCATGCCGGATTGATCGGGCTGTTGTTTTTCTTCACGTTCTTTTGCGCAGTGTCGCTGTGGACGTTCAGACCCGGTTCAAAAAAAACCTATAAAGACTTTGGACAAATTCCCTTTCAGGAGAATGATCGATGAGCAACGACAACAAACACCATGAAAAAGAAATCGATGCACTGAGCGGTGTTGAAACCACTGGTCATGAATGGGACGGTTTGAAAGAGTTGAACAACCCCCTGCCCCGTTGGTGGCTATGGGTATTCATCATCTGTATTCTTTGGTCCGTATGGTATTTTGTCGTGTATCCCGCATGGCCTGTTCCGGGCGGGCATACAAAAGGCACGGCCGGTTATACCGAATATGACGAATTGAAGAAAAACCAGGCCGAAATTATCGCCCGCCAGCAGGGCTACCTCGAAAAGTTCGAGACGGCGACCTATCAGAAAATCATGGAAGATCCGGCACTTTATGGCTTTGCACAGGCCGGCGGTGCCGCCGCGTTCAAAAGCAACTGTGCCACCTGCCACGGCAGCGGCGCGCAGGGCGGCAAAGGATATCCGAACCTGAACGACGATGACTGGCTGTGGGGCGGAAAGCTCGAAGACATTCAGACCACCATCGAACACGGCATCCGTTATACGGCCGATGAGGACACCCGTGTATCGCAAATGCCGGCCTTCGGGAAAGACGGTCTTTTGAAGAAAGACGAAATTGAAGCCGTTGTAGACTACGTTCTTACGCTGTCTGGCGCAGACCACAAAGATACCTATGCGCAAGGAGCGGACATCTTCAAAAACAACTGCGCCGCGTGTCACGGAGAAGATGGAAAAGGCAGCCATGCCGTGGGCGCCGCAAATCTGACCGATAAAATCTGGCTTTATGGCGGCGATCGCAAGACGGTTTATGAAACGGTTTATAACGCCCGTGCCGGAGTGATGCCGGCATGGAGCAAGCGTCTGGATGAAAACACCATTCGTGAACTCACCGTTTACCTGCATGAGCTGGGCGGCGGTGAAGCGGAAGATGCGCCGGCCATGGAACCTGTTTCCGAAACGGTTGTGGAACCTGATGCTGCAACAGAAACACAAGGTGAAACGCCAGCAACCCAGAACAAAGAGGCGGAACAACCAGCAACGAAGGAATAAAGGGATTGTGCTTGAATATTTCGGTAAACAACAAAAAATCTATCCGAAACGCGTAAAAGGGAAATACCGCGATCTGAAATGGATCGCGATGATGATTACCCTTGGAATCTATTACATCACGCCTTTTATCCGCTGGGACCGGGGGCCGAACGCCCCCGATCAGGCTGTTCTGATCGACCTTCCCCACCGACGGGCCTATTGGTTCTGGATCGAAATCTGGCCGCAGGAGGTCTATATCCTGACCGGTATCCTTATCCTTGCGGCCATCGCATTGTTTTTTGTCACCAGTTTGTTCGGCCGCGTATGGTGCGGGTATTTATGCCCGCAAACCGTATGGACGGATCTTTACGTGTGGGTCGAACGGATTATCCAGGGTGACCGTTTCGCCCGCAAAAAACTGCAAGAAGGACCGTGGACGTTTGAAAAAATCCGCAAAATTTTTGCCACGCATTTTATCTGGCTGGTGATCGCTTGGTGGACCGCTGGTTCGTTCGTGCTTTATTTTACCGATGCCCCGTCGCTGGTGGCCAGCTTTTTTGATTTCAATGTTTCGCCCACGATTCTGAGCTTCATGGGCGGGTTGACGTTCAGCACCTACCTGATGGCCGGGTTTGCCCGTGAACAGGTCTGCACCTATATGTGCCCCTATGCAAGGTTTCAGTCCGCGATGTTTGACAAGGACACGTTGATCATCGGGTACGATACCGCCCGCGGCGAACCGCGCGGCAAACACAAGGCTGGAGATACATGGGATGGACGCGGCCATTGTATCGATTGCACGGCGTGTGTGCAGGTTTGCCCTACCGGCATTGACATTCGCAATGGATTACAGATGGAATGTATCGCGTGCGGCCTGTGCGTCGATGCTTGTAACGACATCATGGACAAAGTCGGCCTGCCCCGTGGTTTGATCCGGTATGACACCACCAACCACATGGAAGCCGCGATCAAAGGCGGCAAGGAAAAATTCCATTTTATCCGCCCGCGTACCATTTATTACGCGTCCGTTCTATCGATCGTCGGCGCGATCATGCTTTACGCGCTCATCGCCCGCGCGCCGTTGGAACTACACGTTCTACATGACCGCAACCCTCTGTTCGTCCAGCTTTCAGACGGAAATATCCGCAACGGATACGAAATCAAGATCCTGAACAAAACGCATGATCACCGCCTGTACAGCCTTTCGGTCGAAGGGCTGGAAAATGCCTCAATCGAGGTCAAGGCCGCCGGCGACAATACGGCGAACAATCTTCTGGTGAAGGCGGATTCTGTGGGGAAATTCCATGTCTATCTTAGCAGCGATGTCGATCCTGCCCTGCCCCGTGACGTTGTTTTTACCTTGAAGGACAACAAGACAGGAACCAAAGACACCTATGATTCCGTCTTCATCAGCGAAAGGGAATGACCGTGGAACAAAAAGGGTTTGGTAAAATTGTCCTCTTCTCCTTCATCGGCTTTTTTGCAACCATCTTTCTGGTCAACGTCGTATTTATTTATACCGCCATTCATTCCAACACCGGCGTCGTCACCGAAGAATCCTATGAGAAGGGTCTGGCCTATGATGATGTCCTCAAACGTGCGGAAACCCAGCCAAAGCTGATGGAAACCATGTCGTACAAGGCTGGAACGCTGTCGTGGACCATTCAAAACGCCCATGGAAAACCCATAGAAGACGCCATAGTTCACGCCAAACTGATCCGCCCGGTACAGGACGGATTTGATTTTGACGTCCCCCTGCAACATATTTCTGGCGGACGGTACGCGGCAGCGGTAAAGTTTCCGCTCGAAGGGATGTGGAC
>CAYRDI010000071.1:0-4820 GCA_964423095.1 uncultured Micavibrio sp. | reverse complement strand
CGACTTTGACTGTCATGGGTAATTCCCTCTACGTAAACGTGGTTTTTGATGCCTGTGGTTTTAAAGAAGCTGGCGGGGTGTTGCAATAGTTTGTCCTGTGCCGACCCAAAAACTTTTACCGCTTGACAGCCGGACCCCAAATGATAATAGGAATGATTATTAATTAGGAGGAGGACGTTGTGCGCATATTTTTCATATTTTTTGCAGTTTTGGGCCTGTGTTCTCCTGCTTTTGCAGCTTCGGAGTTCCAATTGACCATCAAGGATCATAAATTTTCCCCGGAAACGCTGGAAGTTCCGGCCGGTGAAAAGATCAAAATTACGGTCATGAATGAGGATGCGACCCCCGAAGAGTTCGAAAGTTATGAACTCAACCGTGAAAAGATTATTGGCGCAAATAGCAAAGGCGTCATTTTCATTGGCCCGCTGGAGCCGGGCAAATATCCGTTTTTCGGGGAATTCAACCCCGATACGGCCAAAGGGACGATTGTCGCCAAATAATCGGGATATAGAGGGATAAAAAGCCATGTTTGGCAGTGCCGTGATCGTTTTCCGTGAAGTCTTTGAAATCGTGCTGATCATGGGCATGGTGTTGGCCGCCACGCGCGGAATACCCCATCGCGGGAAATCGATTGTTATCGGATTTACCGCCGGCATTGCCGGCGCGGGCCTGATCGCCTTCCTGACCGATTACATATCCAGCCTTGCCGAAGGCGTAGGCCAGGAATATTTCAACGCCACTATCCTGTTTGTCGCCGCCGGCTTCATCGGCTGGACGCTTTTGTGGATGAAGAAACATTCCCATGAAATGAAAGCGAATATCCGCCATGTCGGCGATGCGATTGTAAAAGGCGATCTTCCCTATATTACACTCTCCGTCATCATCGCGTTATCCATCCTGCGCGAAGGATCGGAAATCGTGCTGTTCTCTTATGGCATGCTGGCATCGGGCCTATCCTTTGCGTCCCTGATGGCCGGGGCCGCGATCGGATTCACAGGCGGTGCCATTGTCGGGGGCTTGCTCTACAAGGGGCTTATTTCACTCCCGCTCAAACAATTCTTTCAAATTACGAGCGCGATCCTGATGCTGCTGGTGGCAGGCATGGTCTCTCAGGCTTTTGGATTTTTGACATCGGCAGGAGCATTTGAATCGCTGTCCGGCATCGTCTGGAACACTTCTGCCATTCTGCCCGAAAGCGGATTCATCGGGCAAACGCTGGGTGTTCTCATCGGCTATACGGCGCGCCCGTCCGCCATACAAATCATCGCCTATCTTACAACCATTGGAGGACTTTATTTAATGTTGAAACTGATTTCCCGCCCGTCCGTAAAGCAAACGGCAGCACATGCCGCAATTATTATCGGACTGGCCGCCGGGCTTACGCTCGCGCCAGGAACAGCGCACGCTGTGAAAACCGTCACATCGCCGTATGTTGAAAAGGGCGAGTTCGAGGTCGAATCCAAAACCGCTTATGAATTTGATGAAGAGGACGACGTAGATGGCAGTTGGGAGCAGGTTTTTGCGGTCGGCTATGGCGTCACAGATTTCTGGAAGACGGAAATCGAAGGCGAATTCGAGCATGATGGCGAAGATGGTGGAAATACCAATTTTGAAAAACTCAAATGGGAAAACACGTTCCAGTTGACGCAGCCCGGCGAATATTTCGTCGATGTCGGGGCCAAATTGGTCTATGCCCACGCCATTCAGGATGATGGAGCCGATGCGATAGAAGGAAAGCTCTTGCTGGCCAAAGATACAGGAAAGTTCACGCACATAGCCAACATTGGCATTGAGCGCGAAGTTGGCGACAATTCATCCGACGAAACGGAATACAGCGCGGCATGGAGCACAAGCTACCGTTATTCCCCCATGTTTGAACCGGGGATCGAGATTTACAGTGAATTTGGTGATTTTGATAATGATTTTGACGAGCAGGGGCACAGCATAGGTCCCGTTGCGTATGGAAAGCTGTTTGACAACATAGGATATGACACCGGCGTGCTGTTCGGCGTCAGCGATGCCGCACCGGATGTGGAACTGAAAGCCGTTCTGGAATACGAATTGATGTTCTAAAAAAGGATTGTCCAAATAAAAAAGCCGCCATCAAGGCGGCTTTTTGTTTTTTGCACCATGTTCTCTATGATTGTCTTTTGCTGACCGCATCCACAATCGCTTCGGCGGTAATACCGAAATGTTTGTAGAGAACATTGGCAGGCGCAGAATCCCCGAAAGATTTCATGCCCACGAAAATTCCATGCGGGCCGATCAATGCATCCCATCCCTGCCGCACGGCGGCTTCGACCGCCACCTTGATGGAATCGTTACAGGTGAGCGATTCGATGTATTTCCCGTCTTGTTCAAAGAACAAATCCATACACGGAACGGACACAACGCGCGTTCCGGTTCCCAGTTTATCCGCTGCGGCAAGGGCAATTTCCACTTCGGAGCCAGACGCGAAGATCGTGACCTTGGGCGCGCCGTCGCTGTCTTTGAGGATATAGGCCCCCTTGGCGGATTTGTTGTCTTTATCCGCCACCCGCACCGTGGGCAAGCCTTGACGCGTAAGAGACAGCACGGCCGGCGCCGTCTTGTTGAGAAGCGCAAGCTCCCAGCATTCCGCCGTTTCAACCCCATCACACGGACGGTAAACATAGCAGTTCGGAATGGCACGCAGGGCAGCCAGATGTTCGACCGGCTGGTGTGTGGGGCCATCTTCACCCAATCCAATGGAATCGTGCGTCATCACATGAATGACACGCTGTTTCATCAGGGCTGCCAGACGTATGGCAGGGCGGGCGTAATCCGCAAATTGCAGGAACGTCCCGGCATAGGGGATGATCCCGCCATGCAGGGCCATACCATTCATCACCGCGGCCATGCCGTGTTCGCGCACACCGTAATTGATGTAATTGCCGTTATAATCCGATTTGGTGATGACCTTCGATGCCTTGACCTTGGTATTGTTGGAACCGGTCAGATCGGCAGAACCGCCTACCAGTTGCGGCAACGCGGGCACCAGTTTTTCCAGACATTCACCGGATGTCTGGCGGGTTGCCAGTTTCGGTTTGTCCTGCGCGAAAGATTTTTTGAGCGTTTCAATTACGGGTAGCATATCGTTTTCCACATCGCCCGAAATCGATTCATCAAAGGCTTGCTGTCCATCGGAGTCTTTCAAGCGTTTTTGCCAAGCCTTGAAATCTGCCGCGCCGATTTGCCCGATGGCGCGCCAGTCATTCAGGATGGATGCAGGGATTTCAAACGCGGGCGCACTCCAGCCCAGTTTTTCCTTCGTCAGCTTGATTTCATCATCGCCAAGTGGGGAGCCGTGGGAGGACGATTTACCCGCCTTGTTCGGCGATCCAAACCCAATCACGGTTTTACAGCAGATGAGAGAGGGCGCATCCGTTTTTTGTGCCTTCGCAATCGCGTTTTCGATGGCGGCCATATCATGACCGTCCACCTTTTGCACATCCCAGCCGTACGCTTCGAACCGCGCCGCCGTGTTCTCGGTGAAGGACAGATCGGTTGAACCGTCAATCGTAATACCGTTGTCGTCATAAAGGACAATAAGTTTGGATAGTTTCAGTTGCCCGGCAAGGCCGCAGGATTCATGGCTAATCCCCTCCATCAGACATCCATCGCCCGCAAAGACGTAGGTATAGTGATCGACCAGATCATTGCCAAAACGGGCATTCAGAATGCGTTCGGCCAAAGCAAAACCCACCGCATTGGAAATCCCCTGACCCAGCGGGCCGGTGGTAGTTTCGATTCCGCAGGAGACATCAACCTCCGGGTGGCCCGGCGTTTTAGAATGAAGCTGGCGGAAATTCTTGATCTCGTCGATCGTAATCTTGTCATAGCCCGTGAGGTAGTTCAGCGCATACAGCAGCATCGAGCCATGACCGTTTGAAACGATCAGGCGGTCACGATCCGGCCATGCGGGATTTTTCGGATCGAATTTCAGGAATTTTGAATAAAGCACCGTCGCAATATCCGCCATGCCCATCGGCATACCGGGGTGGCCGGAATTCGCCTTTTGCACCGCATCCATCGACAGGGCACGGATGGCGTTTGACATATCCTTTAATTGTTGTTGGGAAAGGGGGCTTTGGCCCTTGGTGGCGGCGGCTTGTGACATGCGGTCTCCTTATGGTTTGGGCCGACTATGCCCTTGCCCGTGGGGCGGGTCAACCAACACCCGTAAAAAATATGGGAAAACTTCACAGCCGTGCTTGACCCGGCCTCCGCGCGCGTCATAAATAAAGTTATCTTTCGAAAATAAATTGTTCTGACACAACACGAAAAGGGGTCTGCCCGTGAGCGCCGCCATTAGAACATCCTTGAACAAGCTGAACGCCGCCGTGGAGCATCTGGAACGCGCGGTCGAAACCAAAAAGAACGCACCGGCCCCGAAAAAAGGGAACCAGAGCCAAGCCGACCTGTTTGGTGCCATGACGGCGGGGCAACAACCAGCATCCAACAATTTCAATCCGGTCAATGTCCGCATGCTGGCCACGCGTCTGGACAATGCCATCAACCAGGTCGAAGAAATCCTGAAAGAAGGGCGAGGCTGATATGGCGGAAATAAGCATTACAATCAACGGGCGGAATTTCGGCATCGCGTGCGATGACGGACAGGAACGCCGTGTCACCGAACTCGCACGGTATGTGGATACGCGTCTGCGCGAAATCGCCCGTGCAGGGGCCGCCAGCAACGAATCCCATCTTCTGGTTTTGACGGCTATTATTCTGGCCGACGAAATAGCCGACCTGAAGGCCAGCGGACAGTCTTTTGCGGCCACCCAGCAGGGCGCAATGGG
>CAYRDI010000070.1:0-5067 GCA_964423095.1 uncultured Micavibrio sp. | reverse complement strand
CGTGAGGAAGCGTTACGCATTTTTGCCGATGCTTCGAAAGGGAAAACGGGGCAGGTTGTGCGTTTGCCCGTGCCGCATCAACCAGAACGTACGGAACAAATGGCTGCGGGACCGGTAGAGCAAAAATTACAACATCAGTAACAAGCAGAGGTACAATATGGCGAAACAATATCCGCGAGTTTTAAAGAACGGGGAAGGCCCAGGGGCAATTATCACATTGATAGAAGATGATGCATGCACCGTTTCGGCACAATTATCCACCATGCAACAGATGGCCGCGAGCGGCCTGACACAGGATCAGGCAAGGCATTTGGCTGTCCCGTCGCAGCAACAGGCTCAATGCGCGCTTGAACTACTAGGCCTTCGCCACAGCTAGAAAATAATTGACGCCGGTATCGTGGGGGGTGCGTTCAAACGCGCCTTTGACGGGGTTGAATGACAACCCTTCAATGCCCGTTACGGTACCACCAGCGTCGCGCACAGTTGCGGCAAGCTCCGATGGTTTTAAAAATTTGTTCCATGTGTGGGTGCCTGCTGGAACCCACCGAAGGATATATTCCGCGGCAAACTTCCCAAGAATAAAGGATTTGGCCGTGCGGTTCAGCGTGGAAAAAATCACCAGCCCGCCGGGTTTACACAAATCAAGACAGTCCTGCACGAACGCTTGAACATCAGCGACATGTTCGACGATCTCGAGCGCGAGGACAATATCGAACGTCTTTCCGGATTTTTTCAAATCATCGGTGGCAATGGCTTTGTAATCAATTGAAAGGTAGCCGTCTTTGGCATGGGCCATTGCGGCCGCAATGGCGTTCTGGTCGGCATCGATCCCCGTGACTGCGGCGCCCAGCCGCGCCATGGGTTCGCATACCAATCCGCCGCCGCAGCCAATATCCAGCAGTGATAGACCTTTAAAGGGCTTGAGGTTTTGTGTGTCGCCGCCATAACGGGTGCAGATTTGATCCTTGATATAGGACAGGCGGACGGGGTTTAACCGGTGCAGGGGGGCAAAGGGTCCGTTTTCATCCCACCAACGGGCGGAATCACGGGCAAAATTTTCGATTTCCTTTGTGTCCACAGTGTGCATAGATAGGTTTCTAATTTCTTTATGGACCCCGCGCAAGCGGGGATTGTTATGTGGCATGGCTAGGATCGTTGCAAAATTCGGCGGAACTTCCGTCGCGGATACAAATAGAATAGAGCTGGCAGCGGATAAAATCGCGCGTGAGGTGGCATTGGGGCATGAAGTCGCGGTGATCGTTTCCGCCATGTCCGGCGTCACGAACCAGTTGGTTGATTATTGCCGTGCCATTACGCCCGTTTATGACGCCCGCGAATATGATGCGGTGGTGGCGAGCGGGGAGCAGGTTACGGCGGGCTTGATGGCCATCGCCCTTCAAAAACGCGGTATTTCCGCCCGCTCGTGGCTGGGCTGGCAGGTGCCGATTCTTTCCGATGACGTCCATGGCAAGGCGCGGATTGAAAACATAAAAACCGAAGAGATGGAGCGCAGCCTGAAAACCAAGGAAGTTGCCGTGCTCGCGGGGTTTCAGGGCGTTACGGAGGACAACCGCATTTCAACACTGGGGCGCGGCGGTTCGGATACGACGGCGGTGGCACTGGCGGCGGCCTTGAATGCAGACAGGTGTGATATTTATACGGACGTGGATGGCATTTACACCACCGATCCCCGCATCGTCCCGGCAGCGCGCAAGATCAAGCGCATTTCCTATGAAGAGATGCTGGAACTGGCCTCGCTTGGCGCAAAGGTTTTACAGGTTCGTTCTGTCGAAATGGCCTTTAAGCAGGAAGTGCCCGTTCAGGTTTTATCAAGTTTTGACGAAGCGATCGGGAGCGATCTTCCCGGCACGCTGGTATTGAGAGAGGAAGACATCATGGAACAATATGTTGTAAACGGCGTGGCATTTGCGAAAGATGAAGCGAAAGTCACAATGCTGGGCGTACCGGATGTTCCGGGTGTTGCCGCCAAAGTCTTTGGTCCGCTGGCGGATGCCAATATCAACGTCGATATGATCGTCCAGAACATTTCACCTGACGGTACCAAGACCGACATGACCTTTACGGTGCCGGAAGGCGACCTAGTGCGTGCGCAGGACGTTTTGAAGGCGCAGCCGGATTTTAAAAACGTCGAACTGCGCGTGGATACCAATCTGGTGAAGGTATCCGTGGTCGGGATCGGCATGCGGTCCCACGCCGGTGTGGCGCAGACAATGTTCAAGGCATTGGCGGACAAGGGGATCAACATTCATGTTATTTCCACGTCCGAAATCAAGATCAGTGTCCTGATCGGGAAAGAGTATCTGGAACTGGCGGTTCGTGCCCTGCACAGTGCCTATAAACTGGACGAAGCTGCCTGATCCTGCTGGCAGTCACGGTTGTTTTGCCTTAGGATCGGCGCATGGCGTTTGATAATCCCGATACTCCCGGTGAAAAAGCGGAAGATCTGAACTTTCACACCGATATGCCGGTGGGGGAAATCCTCCGCCGTACCCGCGTTTATTACGGCCAGACCCTGCAACAAATCGAAGTGGTATTGCGCATACGCGCAAGCCACCTGGAGGCGTTGGAGCAGGGAGATGTTTCAAAACTTCCGGGCCGGGTCTATGCGATAGGGTTCGTTCGCTCCTATTCCGAATATCTGGGGCTGGACGGGGACAAGATGGTACATCTGTTCAAGGTGCAGTCGGTGGGGAAGAAGGCCAAACCGGATTTGTCGTTTCCTGCGCCTGCCTCGGAAAGCAAGGTGCCCAATCCGGCCATTATCGGGGCCAGCCTTTTTGGTTTTATTGTCTTGATCGGTTTTCTGGCAATGATGTTTCTTCCGGGCCGGGAGCAGAATGAAATCCCTCCTGTGCCGGATGCGTTAACGAAATCACGGTTGAACCAGGCTCCCGCACTGGTCAATGACGGTGGGGAAACGGGGCAAATATCTGGAAGTCCTGCGTCCGGGGGGGAGCCGGGGGTTGCGCCATCCAGCGAAACTGCCGCCACCGCACCGGTCCCCGAAAACCGTATTGTTTTGGAGATCACCGATGCTTCATGGATTGAAATCTGGAATGCTTCGGGGGATTCCATCTTGCGGCAGGTGTTAAAGGCGGGGGATCGTTATAAGGTGCCCAATGAACGGGGATTGATTATGACCACGGGAAACGCGGGTGGCATCAAGCTGGTTGTGGATGGTAAACCCCTTCCACAACTGGGGGAACAGGGCCAAATCAAAAGGAAGGTCGCCCTGGATCCGGATTTGCTTTTGCGGGCAAAAGTGCGCTAACATAGCCCTATGACTGATTTGCAGAAATTGTCGCCCAAAAATACCCAAATCCTGCTGCTTGGCGTTATTGTCGCTCTTCTCCTGCTCAACATGGCGGCGGCATCGGGCATGATTTCTCTGGGATAAATTCCACCTTTGACGAATTGACAACCTTGCCCGTGTGCATGATCATGCGTGCATGGACCATCCGATATTCGATTTTCTGGACGACCTTTTTGTTGCTGGCACACTCATTCTTCTGACATCGGTTTTTCATGCGATTGGCCTTGACCGGATTATGGCTGTGGCTGACAGGTATGTTGAACAGGCGGCGGGCCAGAGTTTAAAATCCCATATCCGGAAAATCATGGTTGCCGTATTTTGTATCATCGGCATTTTCTTTCTGATCACACTGCATATATGGCTTTGGGCTCTGACCTATATGTTGCTTCAGGTGCAGGAATTAAAAACGCTCGAAGACTGCGTTTACTTTTCAACCGTTACTTTCACGACCCTTGGTTTTGGGGACATCGTTTTAAAGGATCAATGGCGGGTGCTATCGGGGATTGAAGCGGCCAACGGGATCGTCATTTTGGGCTGGAGCACGGCGATCATATTTGATGTCATGACAACCCTTTATCCGCGCAGAAGGCATTAGGGTACTGCCTATCCCAGGGTTTCCTTTGATTTTTCCTCCATTCCTGCTAAAACCCAGCCCATGGCTGGTGATCACACATCCATACGCCCCTGGCGGGCGATTGCACGGCGGAAATCCCGCAAAATCTGGGTCGGCAACGTCCCGGTTGGCGGGGATTCGCCCATCACCGTTCAATCCATGACCAACACGCTGACCACGGATGTGGAGGCCACCATTGCACAGGTGCGTGCGCTTGAGGTTGCGGGGGCGGACATCGTACGCATTTCCTGCCCCGATGAAGAATCTTCCGCCGCGCTAAAACAGATTGTGCCCGAAGTGACGGTGCCGATCGTCGCCGACATCCACTTTCATTACAAGCGTGCGATCGAAGCCGCGCAAAACGGCGCGGCCTGTCTTCGCATCAATCCCGGTAATATCGGTTCGGCGGAACGGGTGAAGGATGTGATCAAGGCGGCCAAAGATCACAACTGCTCCATCCGTATCGGTGTGAATGCAGGAAGCCTCGAACGAGACTTGTTGGAACAGTTTGGCGAACCATGTCCCGATGCGATGGTGGAAAGCGCAAAACGCCATATGCAGATTCTGGAAGACAATCATTTCTTCAATTTCAAAATTTCCTGCAAGGCTTCGGACATTTTCATGTGCGTGGCGGCGTATCAACAGCTCGCCGATATTTGTGATTATCCCTTGCATCTGGGCATTACAGAGGCGGGCGGCCTTCGTTCCGGCACCATCAAATCGTCCATCGGCATGGGCAATCTTTTGTGGGCGGGGATCGGTGATACGATCCGCGTCTCCTTGTCCGCAGATCCGGTGGAGGAAATCAAGGTTGGCTTCGATCTTTTGAAATCTCTGGGCCTTCGTCACCGCGGGGTCAATATTGTGGCGTGCCCGTCCTGCGCGCGTCAGCAGTTTCAGGTCATTGATACCGTGGCGGAACTGGAACGCCGTGTGGCACATATTACGACGCCCATGACCGTTTCGATTATCGGATGCGTCGTGAATGGGCCCGGCGAAGCCCTAATGACGGACATCGGTTTAACCGGCGGCGGCCAGAATAATCACCAGATTTACGTGGGCGGCGAAAAGGCCCACCGTTTCAATAGCGGCGATCAATCAATCGTCGATCACATCGTGG
>CAYRDI010000069.1:5005-5242 GCA_964423095.1 uncultured Micavibrio sp. | reverse complement strand
ACTGGGCGCAGCTAGCCTTTTCTTTCCATATCCTTCGTCACGACAAAGTTGTCGGTCGATAAAGCTCAATGCTGAAGCAAGGGTTACTGCCAAACAGTGCCTAATATTTTTATTCCTAATTATATTAAGGCAGAAAGTCCATCCCACAGCATTAATAATCGCCCACTTTTCATCTTCTACAACCATATATTTTAATAGAAAGCTGCGAAATTCATTGACTTCAAATGGAATTTCCTT
>CAYRDI010000069.1:0-4995 GCA_964423095.1 uncultured Micavibrio sp. | reverse complement strand
GTGACAGATAGTATTCATTTTCCGTGGCAGACTGTTCAAGATATTTAAATTTTGAAAGGATTTCTTGATCAAGCATTGAATTTTTTTCCAAAAATGCATTTAACTTAGCTACAAATTTTTGGGTGACCTTATCAAGAAGGAGACTAAAGCGTGAAGGGATCACCCCATCTTCTTTTGTCACAGCATAAAAACAGGGCTCAAACATCCATACTTTTGTCCCAGATGGAAAATTATTTTTAATCTTTTCAAAGAATAACTCAACCTCGTGCCCATTGAGATGGTGAAGAAAAGAATGAATAAGGATTCCTTTGCAACTCGTCACATCATCTGGCCATTCGTCTGATTTCATAACAAAATATTTAGAACAATCTTGCAAACTTTTTCTTTTTGCATTTTTTTCAGCTAAACTTATCTGCGTTTTTGAGAAATCTGTTCCAATTATGCGAACGCCATCATCTGCAATCATCTGACCTACCCAACCAGAGCCGCACCCCGGTTCGAAAACAGTTACGCTGGCACAATCCTTCTGAAAATACTCTTTCGCATTAGACATGTAATGCTCGCGGAGGATTGATTGATAAAGCCGATCCATCTCCCAAACAGAAACAATCGTTTCTGAATAATTGTTCCACCAATCTTGCTCCAAAGCGTCCAAGTTTGGAGACGTGACCATAGGTCTTTGAATTGCAAGCATAAACAAACCTCAAAATAATTGTTTTTTAAATAATACTTTTTTAATTATAAATAGCAAGGATACGAATGAGATCTTACTTATGTTAACAAAAACAATCATCATCACCGGTGCGAATGGTTTCATCGGGTCGGCCATGGCGGCATACTTTGCCGCGCATGGAAACAATGTCATTTCCTTGACACGCAAAAATTGTGATTACCGCGCAGAAACGATTGAAGGCCTCATTCAAACACATTCGCCGGATACGCTGATTCATGCAGCGGGGAATGCTTCCATTCAAACATCGTTCGATAATCCGGAACAATTTGACAAGGATACGATCGACCTGACACGCGATATACTCGATGGGATTGCAGCTTCGAAACATGCGGTTCGCTTTGTGGGTTTGTCAAGTGCCGCGGTCTATGGGAGCCCAACCGCCTTACCGATTGGTGAGGGGGCCGATCTTCTCCCCATATCGCCATACGGCCAAGCAAAACTTTCCTGTGAAAAATTGATTGGATCATACGCCGAACGATTGGAATTACAGCCCGTTATAGTTCGCATATTTTCCTTGTTTGGCCCTTCGCAAAGAAGGCTGGTCTTGTTTGAACTTTTTCGGCAGTTTCAGGATACGGCAACTGATTCCGTTTCGCTGCGCGGCACCGGAAAAGAAACGCGGGACTATCTTTCCATAGATGTTTTCGTGCAAAAGCTGTCCGCCTTGCTGTATTCACTAGCAGAAAAACCAAAGGCACAGCCCGAAAAATCTTCAGCCCTCAAGATCAACATCGCCTCAGGAGACGCGACGGAGATTGGCGAATGCGCCGAGATCATACGAAATTTACTGGAAAGCCCGAAATCCATTGGTTTTCTGGGGCAGTCAATCCAAGGTCAGCCGGAGCATTGGCAAGCCGATACTGCCCTTTATGATCAGATAGTTAGGCCCAAAATTCCCTTTAATTTCGAAGCAGAATTGGCTAAAACTCTACTGGCATGGAAAAACGCGCAAAAAACGTAAAAATCTTGGTGGTGGGGGAGGCGGCCAGCATCCACACCGCCCGCTACGTTTCTATGCTCAAAAAGGCTGGCTACACGGTGCGTCTTTTCAGCAATTCCCCGAATTCTCATCAGGATGAGCTGCTTTCAAACACCGTTGTTTATATCGGGGATGATCTTTCCGTGCCCCCGGTGCGGGACAATATATTTAAACTACCGTGTCTTGGTATGGAGATAACGATTTCCTTTAACATAGGACACACACTTTTACAGGCCCTAAAGCTCTACATGCGCAAATTCCGCAAAACGTCCGGCGCACAATATCTGGCCCGCGTTATCCGGAAATGGAATCCAGATGCCATCATTTCCTTAAAAATGCAAAATGATGGTTATGTCATGGATGGGGCCAAAAATATTCTCGGCAACATATGTCCGGCATGGGCGCATTTCATCTGGGGAACGGACATTGAATTTTTTGGCAAGGATGAAACCCATGCTATGGAGCACCTTCCAAAAATACGCAGCCTTCTGGCACACTGCGATTACATCATCGCCGACACATACAGGGATCTAAAGCAGGCCGAAAAACTAGGATTCAAGGGGCATGTTCTCGGGCAGCAAATTGCACAAGGCGGATTCAATATGAATTCCGTCTTTTCAAAAAACGGCCGCGGGTTTGACGAACGAAAAACCATCCTGATCAAGGGGCGGGAAGGCGGCCACGTTGGAAAAGCCCTTCGTATTCTGGATGCGCTTCACGAGATAAAGGATGAACTGGACCGTTTTGACATTAAAATCATGATGGCCACACCGGATGTCCGCGAACGCGCGGAAAAATACACGCGTGAAGACGGGCGTTTATATGAATGCCTGGGCCGGCTTGGTCACGATGCTTTGATGGATATCTTCTCACAAGCGCGCATAACCATTTCCGCAACGACAGTGGACGGCACACCTGGATTCCTCTTGGAAACCATGGCCATGGGGGCGATTCCCGTTCATTCCGACATGGAATCAATCCGGGAATGGATTGATAACGGAAAAAACGGGCTTTTGTTTGGCGTGGACGATGCCGATGGCCTAAAGGAGGCCATTCAAAAAGGCCTGTCGGACAAAAACTTCTTTGAATCCGCCCAAAAAATCAACTTTTCCATCATTCAGGAACGCGCGGACGAAAATAAAATTCAGGCACAGGCGGAAAGCATGATTTCCACCATGCTGAAAAACGATAAAACCACAACCATTCATCAACCGGATAAAAAAGCAGCATCAATATGAGCAATAGAAAAAGAGCCTTTATTACAGGGATTACAGGACAGGACGGATCGCTTCTCGCGCGGTTTTTGCTGGAAAAAGATTATGAGGTTCACGGACTCATCCGCCGTGCCTCCATTCCAAAAACAGATCGGATCGATGATATTCTTTCGGAAGTTACTATTCATCAGGGCGATATAACGGATACCGCGAACACCATGCGCCTTATGTTCCGCCTGCAACCGGATGAAGTTTATAACATGGCCGCGCAAAGCCATGTGTTCGTCAGCTTTGAAAGCCCGGAATATACGGCCAATGCCGATGCGCTGGGCTGCCTGAAATTTCTTGAATCCATCCTGATTTTGGGCCTCAAAGACAAAACGCGGTTTTATCAGGCATCGACATCTGAACTCTATGGCAACACATCACAGGTGCCGCAATCGGAAACCACGCCTTTTGAACCGCAAAGCCCGTATGCGGCCGCAAAACTCTATGCGTACTGGATGACGCGCATTTACCGCGAAGGATACGGCATCCACGCCTCGAACGGCATTTTGTTTAATCACGAAAGCCCCGTGCGCGGCGAAGATTTTGTTACCCGCAAAATCACGCGCGCCGTTGCGGCCATCAAAAAAGGAAAGCAGGATACACTTTACCTGGGCAATCTTGATGCTTTACGCGACTGGGGCCACGCAAAGGATTATGTACGCGGTATGTGGATGATGCTCCAACAACCAACGGCGGATGATTATGTTCTGGCCACGGGTGTGGCAACCGATGTGCGCACCTTTGTCGATAAAGCCTTCGCGTGCGCCGGCATTACCATTCAATGGCGCGGCAGCGGCGTGAAGGAAGAGGGTGTGTGTAAAGATTCCGGCAAAGTGCTCGTGAAGATAGATCCTGCTTATTACCGCCCGCTGGATGTGCAACATCTGCTGGGTGATTATTCCAAGGCAAAGAAAAAGTTGGGGTGGGAACCCACCATCCGGCTCGATGACATGGTCCGTGAAATGGTAGAATCCGATATGGCGGCCGCATAATGCACATTCTTGTTCTTGGCGCCTCCGGGATGCTTGGCCATAAAATCCTGATGAAACTTGCGGGAAAGCATGAATTGGCCGGTACTGTCAGAACAATACGGGATTCTCTAAAAAATACATTATGTAAATTGAAAGATATTTCTATCATCGAAGGTGTCGATGCCTTTGATTTTAAGACTGTGCGCACAGCGATTGAAACTTTTAAACCGGATGCCGTCATCAACTGCGTCGGGATCGTCAAACAGCTCGACGCCGCCAAAGACCGTTATACCTCCATCGCCATCAATGCGTTCTTGCCACACCAGCTTGAAAAGCTGTCGGCTGAAAAAAACTTCCGGTTGATCCATTTCAGCACGGATTGCGTTTTTTCCGGCATCAAAGGCCCGTACAGTGAGGAAAATCAATCCGACGTGCATGACCTCTATGGCCAGACAAAATACCTTGGCGAAGTTTCGGGGGCCAAATCCCTGACGCTGCGCACATCCATTATCGGCCGGGAAATAAACCCGCCATATACGGGGCTGATCGAATGGTTCCTGGCGCAGGACGGGAAGGCCGCCAACGGCTTTACGGGCGCCTTATATACGGGCCTGACGACCAACGCCATGGCGGATCTCGTGGATGCCATCCTGACCAAAAATCCGGGCTTGCGCGGGCTGTATCATGTGTCCGCCGACGCCATCAACAAGCATGACTTGCTGGCCATCGTGCGGGACATTTACGGCCTGAAAATCGACCTGAAACCGGATGATCTTTTTCACTGCGATAGAAGGTTGGACAGCACGCGTTTTAGAACCGAAACGGGATGGGCACCGATGGGCTGGGCGGAGATGATTAAGGCCATGCATGACGAGGACAAAATCCTCTACGGCATGGAGGGGCATAGGAACTGCACATAGAAATAAATGGCGCATTTCCGTGCTCCTAAAGCATATTGAAGCCCCTTTTATACCCCATATATTATTTCCCATAATATACATTATCACATTTAGCGTAATAGGTAGGAGATACGGTAATTGACCTCTTTTC
>CAYRDI010000068.1:0-5643 GCA_964423095.1 uncultured Micavibrio sp. | reverse complement strand
CGTAATACAGCGCGAGGCCGCAACCGACCCCGGCGACCATATCAACCAGAACGGTCATGATAAAGGTTACAAACAAAACGGCGGTTTCCTTTTTATTGCCGGCTTCGACAATTTCGATCACCAACGGGATGTGCGCCATCCGCCATGCCGTGACCAAGAGAAGCGATGCCAGCGCCGCCATGGGGATCAAACTGATCCATTTGGCAAAGGCCAGCATATAAAACAACAACAGCAATGCGTGCCCCGCCGATGCGAACGGGGTTTTACCACCCGCATGGATATTGGCGGATGTACGGGCGATCGCCCCCGTCGCCGGGATACCGCCAAAAAAACCCGTGACCAGATTGGCAAACCCGATGCCCGTCAATTCGGCATTCGGATCATGTTTCGTTTCGGCAATGTTGTCGGCCACGGTGGCAGAGAGCAGAGATTCCAGCGCGGCCAGCAACGCCACCGCAATCGCGGACCATATCAACGGCGCGACGTTCATCATATCCGGCAAATGGAATTGCGGCCATGTGGGCGGGATTCCATACCCAACCTTTCCGTCCGCCGTGATGTATTGAAACGTGCTCTGGATGGTGGAAACAGATACTCCCTGATGGTTGGCAATCACCGCCAATATTGTGCCCACCACAACCCCCGCGACCTGTGCCGGAATTTTTTGCGTGATCTTTTTAAACCCGATGATAGTCAGCAACGATGCAAGCCCTATCACCGCCTCCGCCACCGTTAAGTGCGGAACGGCATTAAGAATGGCGGCCGCCTTGTCCAGATAATGCGGTCCCATCTTTTCAATATGCAGCCCCAGAAAATCATTCAGCGACAAGGTGGCAATGACCACCGCGATACCGGCCGTGAACCCCGTCGTCACCGAAAAGGGAACGTGTTCGATATACCGGCCCAGCCGCAACGCCCCCATCAGGACGAGCAGCCCGCCCGCAATCAACTGGCACCAGATCAAACCGGTCAGGCCGTATTGAGCAACGATCGGGGCCAGAATGGCGACGAAGGCGGCCGTGGGGCCGCTCACCTGCACCTTCGATCCGCCGAGCAGCGCCGCGATAATTCCCGCCACAATGGCGGTATAAAGCCCGTTCTGGGGCGGCAATCCCACGGCAATGGATAACGCCATGGACAATGGCAGCGCGATCAGGGACACCACCACCGCCGCGCCCAGATCGGCCTTTGCCGTGGCGGCGGAATACCCGTCTTTAAGACTGTCTTTGAGGGCTGTGGCAATGGGATACGGGCGGCGCGTCATGACTTTCAATCTAGCAGAAAAGCGGCTAGTCTCTGAGTAAGATTTTAAACGGAAGACAAAATGACCACCATCAATTCCATCGCCGCCCTGAAAGACGAAATCGCCGGTTACCGCCGCGAACTGCACCAGAACCCGCAAACCTGTTACGAAGAAACCTTCGCTTCGGGTCTGGTTGCACAAAAACTTACCGAATGGGGCATCCCCTTTGAACAGGGTATGGCCAAAACGGGAATCGTCGCCACCATCAAGGGGCAAAAGGATACGGCCGGCAAAGCCATTGGCCTGCGCTGCGATATGGATGCGCTCGACATCATCGAAAAATCGGGCCAGCCATGGGCCTCAAAAATCCCGGGAAAAATGCATGGCTGCGGTCATGACGGCCATACGGCCATGATGTTGGGCGCTGCCAAATATTTGTCCGAAACCCGTAATTTCGATGGAACCGTCTATCTGATCTTCCAACCCGCCGAAGAAGGCGGCGGCGGTGCCATCAAGATGATCGAAGAAGGTCTGTTCAAAAAATACCCGATGCAATCCGTCTTTGGCATGCACAACTGGCCGGGGATGAAAAAGGGTGAAATCGGCCTTCGGTCCGGCCCCATCATGGCCTCCACCGATACGTTCGAAATTATTGTCACGGGGCGCGGCGGCCATGCCGCCATGCCCAACCGGTCCATCGACCCCGTCACAGCGGCGGCGCAGATTGTCACCGCCCTGCAAACCATCGTATCGCGGGAAATCGACCCTGTGGATCAGGCCGTCGTCTCGGTCACAAACATCAACGCCGGCACCGGTGCGGACAACGTGATCCCCGATACGGCCACATTGCTTGGTACTTACCGCACCTTCCGCCCCGAAACCCGCAAATTCGTGGGAAAACGGATCGACGACATCGCCAAGGGGATCGGCGCGTCCATGAATGTGACTGTCACAACCGAATTCTGGGGCGGGTATGACCCCACATTGAACTCCCCCGCCGAAAGCGAATTCTGCGCCGGGATCGCCCGCGCGCTGGTGGGTGATGCCAACGTGAATGCCAATGTCGACCCGTGCATGGGGGCCGAAGATTTCGGCGCGATGCTCCAGGAAACGCCCGGTTGCTATATCTGGATGGGACAGGCCGAACTCGATGCAACAAGCCCCCATAACAAGGGCCTTCATAATGCCGGGTATGATTTTAACGATAGCATCATCCCGCTCGGCATCGAATACTGGGCCCGACTGACCGAAGCCGCCCTGCCGTTAACCAGATGACGCTAGCATCATCCACGCGCAGGCTGGGATCCAGGCAAAAAATAAAGGCGGTGGATATTTTTTCTTGTCCTCCGGCAGGTTTTCCCATATAAACAACCTCATGAGCAATATGTCGCATCACATTGTGAACGCCCAACGACGACGTACCACCTGACCGCCCGATGGTTCAGGTCCGGACGTGATGCCCCCTCTCTTTAAAATCATCACACAATAAAAACGATAAGCCTCCCATCGCTAGCGGTCACCGAGACCCCCTTCCGAAAACGGAACCGGGCTCTTTTGTTATCCAAAGCCGACAACAAAAGACGATGCGAAAGATGGTGTGTGCCATGTCACTACAACAAGAACAATTTCAACAACCCGAAGAACCTCCGCAGGGCACTTTTGCCCCGCTGTCGTTTACTGCCCAAACTTCATTGCTGCGTATTTCGCCGGTATTCCTTCAGGCGACAGACATTCCCACTTTTCTGGATGTTCAGGCGCGGCTGCGCCCACATCTGACAAGCCCCTATCACCTAAAAGAGCGCGATGAAAAAGATCTCCTCACCCATTTGTCCGAACGTATGCCCCTCATCGGAGCAAAGATCGACGATGGAAGCGATTATGGCGGCGACGTTGTTGGCGGCTGTCTTCTGTCCTTGTTGAAAAATGAAGAAGGCCTGAAACATATTACCGGGTATCCGGTCGATCATTTTCAAAAACCGACGACGGCCGTTGTTCAATCTTTGTGTATCGATCCCACCCATCGCGGACGGAAAATAGCGCAAACCATTCTTGATGCCGCGTTTGCAACAGCAGCGGAAAAAGGGATGACACAAATTCTATCCGCCATAGCCGATGATAATGCCGCAAGCATCAAAACCTTTACGGAAGCCGGATATACGCCCATTGCACATGGTTATGATTCCATTAAAGGCTATGCAAAAACCTTTTACCGCTTGCGCATTGGGTGCGCTGCAGCGGCTACCGGGGTGGCTTTAAAGGCAAAAATCGCATAGAATAGAAGGAATTAACTTTTCGTCATTCCGAAGGCGAAGCCGAGGAATCTTTGCTCTGAATTATAAGAAAAAGATCCCTCACATTCGTTCGGGATGACAAAGAAAAAGAGGAGCCCAACATGTCCGATACATCCTTTCTGGATCGCGCCAATGAAATTCTCATCAACGTCTATGGCTTCTGGCCTGTCCAGTTCGCCAAGGGCAAAGGTGTGTATCTTTACGACACGGCGGGAAAAAAATATCTGGATTTCGGGGCCGGAATCGCCGTGAACGGGCTCGGCTACGCCCACCCCGTCTATACCAAGGCACTGAAAAAACAGATCGACAAACTCCACATGGGTCTTTGTTATGTGGCGGATGAAAAACGTGTGGAGGCCGCCGAAACCATTCTGGCGGTGAGTGAATTCGATCAGGTGTTCTTTTGTTCCACCGGCACCGAAGCGGTGGAAGGCGCGCTGAAAACCGCGCGCAAATGGGCCAAGGAAACCAAGGGGCCGGATTGTTATGAGTTTATCTACGTCAAAAACTCTTTTCATGGCCGCACCATGGGTGCGCTGTCCGTCAACGGGCAATCGCAATACCGCGATGGATACGAACCGCTTCTGAGTGGCACGCACGAGGCCAAGTTCAATGACCTCGAAAGCGTCAAGAAACACATAAGCGCCAACACCGCCGCCATCATCGTGGAACCCATCATGGGTGAAGGCGGCATCATTCCCGCCACCAAAGACTTCCTCGAAGGGCTGCGCGCGCTGTGCGACCAACACAACATCGCGTTGATCTTTGATGAAGTGCAATGCGGTATGGGCCGGATCGGCACCCTCTTCGCCTATGAACATTACGATGTGGTGCCGGATATGATCTGTCTTGCCAAAGGTCTGGGTGCTGGTTTTCCTGTCGGGGCCTATATGGGCAAAAAGAAATTCACACAGCATATCACGAACGGCTCCCACGGATCCACCTATGGCGGCAATCCGCTTGCGACAACCGCTGTCACCACGGTGATCAAGGAAATGATCAAGCCGGGATTTTTGGAGAATGTCGATAAAACCGGCGCGGTTTTGAAAGAGGGCCTCGAAAAAATCGCCCGCGAAACCAATCTGATCTCCAATGTCCGAGGCCTCGGCCTCATGCTCGCGGCGGATTATAACGGGGGACCCGTGAAGGATTTGGTGAAAAAACTGCTTAAAAACGGGCTGATCGCCCTATCCTGCGGTGAAAACGCCTTACGGTTCGTACCCCCGTTGATTTTAACGGAAAAACAGGCAAAAGAAGGCCTGTCGATCCTCAAACAAACACTGGACGATATAAAATGACCAACCATTTTTTGGACCTTGCCGACATCCCCGCGGCCACATTGCGGGAAATCCTCGATCATGCGCATGCGCTGAAAAAAGAAAAATTTTCACCGCCGCAAATCCTTGATGGATTATCGCTTGCGATGATGTTCGATAAAAAATCCACCCGCACACGCATTTCGTTCGAAGTCGCAATGAAACAGCTCGGCGGTCATACCATTGTCATGGACATGGTGAATATGCAGATTTCCGGCGCGGAAAGCGTGGAAGATACCGCCAACGTCCTTTCCCGTTTTGTCGATGCCATCATGATCAGGATGAGCGATCATGATACGCTCGTTGAGCTCGCCAAATATTCCTCCATCCCCGTTATCAACGGCCTGACCGATTATTCTCATCCGTGCCAGATCATGGCCGACCTGATGACTATCGAAGAAAAAATGGGTGATTTAAAAGGAAAGAAAATCGCTTGGTTCGGTGATTACAACAACGTGACCCGCAGCTTTGTTCAGGCATCCAAAAAATTCGGCTTTGATTTTATCGCCGCCATTCCCCCGGCATTGCACGGGAAAGCCGATAACGATGCACACATCACGGATAATGCAAAAGAAGCCGCGAAAAACGCCGATGTTCTGGTGACGGACACATGGGTTTCCATGGGACAGGAAGGAAAGAACATCGAAATCTTCTGGCCGTATCAGGTGAATGCCGATCTGATGGGCCTCGCCAAACCGCATGCCGTGTTTATGCATTGCATGCCGATACACCAAGGTGAAGAAGTGACGGAAGAGGTTTTACGCTCCCCCGCGTCCATCATCTATGACGAAGC
>CAYRDI010000067.1:0-5771 GCA_964423095.1 uncultured Micavibrio sp. | reverse complement strand
ATTGGTATCTTTGAAACTGCGGGGGTAGACCTGATAGATGACGGCGCCACGCCACCAGTCTTTTGATGCTGTCATGGATCCACTTTAAAAAAGAAAAACCCCCTTGGAAAGGGGGCTTCGCAGCCTGCGTGGATTGATAAATAACCACTTGAAAGTGGCGCGAGTGACGGGGCTCGAACCCGCGACCTCTTCCGTGACAGGGAAGCGTTCTAACCAACTGAACTACACCCGCGCAGCAGGGGGTTTATTACAGCCCCCACCCCCGCCTGTCAAATGGTTTTGGGGCGTTTTTTAACCTTTTAGGCGGCCAGCAGGCTCTTCGCCTCGGAAAGCGGGAGATTCAAGGATTCCGCGACCCCCGCATGGGTAATTTTGCCGGCACAGACATTCAAACCGTGGCGCAGATTTTCATCCTCCAGCAGGGCTTTTTTCCACCCTTTTCCGGCCAACGCCAGTGCATAGGGCAGCACGGCGTTGTTGAGTGCCTGCGCCGATGTCATGGGCACGGCCCCCGGCATGTTGGCCACGCAATAATGGATAACATCATCCACGGTATAAACGGGATCGTTGTGTGTGGTTGCATGGCTGGTTTCAAAACAGCCGCCCTGATCGATGGCAATATCCACCAGAACGGAACCCGGGCGCATCCGTTTGACCATATCCCTGGTGACCAGTTTGGGCGCACTCGCCCCCGGAATCAAAACCGCCCCGATCACAAGGTCCGCATCCAGCACATAGCGTTCAATCGAATCACGGCTGGATTGAATGACCCGCGCACGGTTCCCGAAATGACGGTCGAGCATACGGATCTGGTCATGGTTTTTTTCAAGAATGGTGACATCTGCCTGCAACCCCACGGCCATGTCGGCCGCATGGAAACCGGATACACCGCCGCCCAATACAACCACGCGGGCGGGCTCCACACCCGGCGATCCGCCGATCAAACGGCCACGGCCGCCCAGATGTTTCAAAAGATATGCCCCGCCGACCTGTATGGACAAGCGGCCCGCGATCTCGCTCATCGGTTCAAGCAACGGCAGACGGCGACCGCCCGGACCCGTGACGGTTTCATACGCAATGGCGATGCATTTTGAATCCATCAAACCTTTGGCCTGTTCGGGATCCGCGGCAAGGTGAAGATAGGTAAACAACACCTGCCCTGCACGGAGCATCTTGCATTCCCCCGGCTGCGGTTCCTTGACCTTGATAATCATATCGGCAGATCCAAATATCTCGGCGGCGGACTTGATGATCTGTGCCCCTGCTGCCTCGTAATCCGCATCGGTATAATTGATCCCCGCGCCGGCCCCCGTTTCCACCAGGACCTTGTGCCCATGGGCCGTAAACTCCCGCACGCTGCTGGGCACCAAACCGACCCTGTGTTCCTGCGCCTTGATTTCCTTGGGTACGCCAACGATCATGTCTCTAACTCCCTGATGTGAAGGCAAAAGACTAACAAACCCGCCCCGCCTTGGCTAGACGCCGTGCAGCATCCCCAAATTTGCAGACAGCCTTCCGTTTTTTGTATAATTTGCATAAAGGTAGGACATGCCCCCAAAACCGGAAAGACAAACCGCACCATCCGCCACCCAGACCGTGTCTACGGATTTTCTGACCTTTTTGCGGCGTCTCAACCAAGGGATCGGTTCCGAAACCGGGTTTGATTACAACCGCGACCTCCTGACATACATCCAATCCGACATCCACTTTGTGGCGACGGTCGAAAAGGCTTTGGAAGGCTCCGGACTGCCTACCGAAGAACAGGCCCGTATTTTGGAAGATGCGGCTGAGGCCAATCACGATTCCGAACTGGCCGTGATGGATCCGTCCTATGAATTCGATACAGATAAACTTTCCCTAGCCAACGACATTATCAACGCAGGCTTTAACGGCGATAGCGAAAAACTGGATAGTCTGGCCCAAACGGTGGAAGACAACGGCGGCAAAATGCCCACCTTGGACACAACGGCTCCTGCTGTCCCTTTGCTCGCCGAACCGACCCGCCCCGAAGATGCTCCCGCGGTCGAACGCCCGATCCCTGTGGGGGAACACAATCCTGACGCGCTTCAGGTAACCGTCACTGATCCACGCATGGAAACCCGCACAGCGGAAGAACCCGGTTCCACGGATTACACCGTCGCACGCGGCGATAACCTCTGGAAAATCGCACAGGAATTTTACGGGCTGGAAAAGAATGCAGACATTCAAAAGGCCGTCGAAACCATTGCGCGCGCCAATGGTTTATCCGAAGGGGCCAATGCAAACCATATCGACATAGGACAAGTTCTAAAGCTCCCAGACAGCCCTACTTCCGAAGGCCCCGACCTTGACTGGGCTGCGCTGGATCGGGACAGCAGGACGGGCATATCCGCAAAATTCGATGTCGCCGCAACAGGAATTTTCGCTGCAGACAATATCGATGAGGCACCGGAAACACCCGTTCGAAACGCGTTTCGCCCGGACGCTCTTGCACCAGCCGCATAAAAAAGTTCCAAAAAATTTTTGTTCTTAAGCTCCTTTTAACAAAGCTCAGGCATTCTTTGCCCGTGAGATGCCCGAAACATTTCACATTTCCTTACGAATTTCTGCCGCTTTTCAGGGGCAATCTTCACACCATAGAAACAAAAGAAGCAAAACAGGAGTACCGGAAATGTCGATCGATCTGACCGAAAGCGAATTCAATGCCCGCGATGCCCACATCATTGGCCTGATTCAGGACCTGCAGTCCGCACGCGCCGCGCAAAAGGCATAAGGCGTTTACAAAATGATATTATCTTCCTCCGATAATGTATGGGGGTAAGGCGCATATCCTTGACCGGATTGCGCCTTATTTCTTTGCGCCCTGATCTTCCCTGAAATCCGCCACCTGCCCCTTACCGGGCTGATAAACCATCTTCACGGGCAGTTTCTTCAAATACCGGTCAAAGAAAGCCAGTGCCGTATTTTGGATGATCACCTGGAATTCACGGTCGGCATCGGTCCATGCCGTGGCTTCCGCATCCCTTAATTCCAGATAATATTTGGGGGCCCGCGTCTGGTCATACGCCCCGCCGCGCTTGGAAATGATCGGGGTTGCCTCGCCCTCCCGCGTGCCGCCCACGTACATGACCGGCACGCCCACGTTTTTGATCCTCTGTTGCAACAAAAGGGGCTCCACATACGGCGATAAAACAAACGCCGCCTGAAACCGTTTGTCCTTCCATGCTGGCCAACCCCCGCCAAGACCAAGGACCGTATATCCGCCAAGCCCGTTCCCGATCACCCCTATACGGGCCAAATCGATATAGTTCCTGTACTGGCGGTCATCGAACATGGAATCAAGTGCAAAGACTACATCGTCTTTGCGGTCGATTTCGGTTTTGTCTGTCCAAAGATCGGGATTGCGGAATGACCGTTCCGGCCATTCCCGTTTTTGCCCCGCGCGCATCGTTGTCATCCGGCTGGAAAACCCACCGCTGTCCCCGAAACGGGATTTGCTGCAATTTTCATCCGTGTGGTGGGGCGCGATGACGATATAGCCGTGATCGGCCAGATACCGCGTCAAAAACCGTGATTCATTCGCGCACCCGCCAAAACCATGGGAAAAAACAATCAACGGCCATTTCTGTTCGCTTGATTGAAATTCCGGGGGCAACCAGATTTCAACATAGGGCTGGCGGCCGTCCGGCGTTTTGGCATCCGGGCCTTTCTTTTTGTCCTTGCCTGCTTTTTGCGCCTCGTATTGTTCGAACGTCGTGATGCCCTTGGCGAACGGACGCGCTTCGGGCGGCGGCTGTTGGGCAAAAGCGGGAAACGAAAAAAGGAACAGAAAGGCCAGAAGATATTTCATGACCGGATCATAACAGTGTTTGTCTTCAGGGGGAAATGGCCGCGTCCTGCGTAGCTCCGAAAGGAGCGAAGCATGGTGGGCGTTGAGAGGGTCGAACTCCCGACATCTTCGGTGTAAACGAAGCGCTCTACCACTGAGCTAAACGCCCGCTATGCGCGTGGGGGCTATTCATAAGGAATCAGGCCAGGATTTGCAAGCCCCTATCTTCATAAAAAAACCCCGCATTTCTGCGGGGTTTTGTGTGGCCTCTGGCCCGACGCTTACTTGTTAACGGCGTCTTTCAGTTCTTTACCGGCTTTGAATTTCGCTTGTTTGGAAGCCGGAATCTTGATGGCTTCGCCCGTACGCGGGTTGCGGCCCGTCGTTGCGGCGCGCTTGGTGACGTTAAACGTACCGAAGCCGACGAAGCGTGCTTCATTGCCTTTTTGCAGCGTGGCCGTGATGCCGCCGAAAACAGCTTCGACCGCCTTGGTGGCGTCGGCTTTGGTCAGGTCGGCTTCTTTGGCTACATATTCGATGAGTTCAGCTTTGTTCATTGGGTATCCCCTTGCTTTATGATTTAGGACAGATATTCGAAGATAAAAATCTTCAAAAAAACCTTCGGTCCGCCGAACCAAAAATGGCTCTAACCCTAGGGTTTGCGCGGCTTTCCGAACGACTCTGTTCTAGGCTTTTTTGGCCCCCAACTCAATGCCGAATTGCGGTTTCGCCCTTATTTTCCTTGTTTTCTGCGGCCAAAGGCGCAGAAGCATCCTTATCCCTTTGAATTGGTTCGGGAATTTTTACCAAGGCATGGGACAAAACTTCTTCGATCGTGTTGACAGGTACGATTTCAACCGCCTTTTTCACCTTGTCCGGAATATCGGGAAGGTCTTTGGCGTTGTCCTTGGGAATCAGCACTTTCCGTATTCCACCGCGCATCGCGGCCATCAATTTTTCTTTCAGGCCGCCGATTTCGGTAACGTAACCGCGCAAGTTGATCTCCCCGGTCATGGCAATGTCACGGCGAACCTCGATGCCCGTCAGTGCGGAAATAATCGCGGTTGTCATCGCGGCTCCTGCGCTCGGCCCGTCTTTGGGCGTCGCCCCTTCGGGTACGTGAACGTGGATGCTTTGTTCTTTCAACTTCTCGTAATCGATCCCAAACCTGTCGGCGCGTGACTTGATCAACATTTCGGCCACGGTGATGGATTCTTTCATCACATCCTTTAAGTTTCCTGTGGTCGTCACCTTGCCGTCTTTGCCGGGCATGGACACCGCTTCGATCGACAGCAGATCGCCGCCGAATTCGGTATAGGCCAAACCGTTGACAATCCCGACGCGGTCTTGTTCATCGACCTCGCCGTAACGGAATTTGCGGATACCGGCAAATTTTTCAAGGTTCCCCGGCGTGACCGAAACATGGTTTTTACCCTTCATCAGGATTTCCTTGATGGCCTTGCGGCACAGGTTGGCAATCTCACGTTCCAGCGAACGAACGCCGGCCTCGCGCGTGTAATACCGGATCAAATCGCGGATGGTTGCATCGCTGATGTTGAATTCGTTTTTCTTCAACCCTGCGGACTTCATTTGTTTGTCCAGCAAATGCTGGCGCACAATCTGGATCTTCTCGTCTTCGGTGTACCCCGACAGGCGGATGATTTCCATCCGGTCGAGCAAGGGCTGCGGCATGCGGAGCGTGTTCGCCGTGCAGATGAACATCACATCCGAAAGGTCGTAGTCCAGTTCCAGATAATGATCGTTGAATTTTTCGTTTTGTTCGGGGTCCAAAACCTCCAGCAACGCCGAAGACGGATCGCCGCGCCAGTCGGAGCCGAGCTTGTCGATCTCGTCCAAAAGGAAGAGCGGGTTCGATGATTTCGCCTTCTTCATCCCTTGAATGATTTTTCCGGGAAGCGCACCGATATAGGTGCGGCGATGACCGCGGATTTCGCTTTCATCC
>CAYRDI010000066.1:0-5820 GCA_964423095.1 uncultured Micavibrio sp. | reverse complement strand
TGCGTTTTGGTCGATTGGAAAAACTTTGCCTCGTCAAACGGCGGCGGTTCGATCACATAGCCTTGCGCATACAAAATATCCCGGTTTTCGACATGCGCGCCGGAAGGTTGCGACACCACGGACGTGGCAATCACCCCGCCATCGCCCGCCTTGGATTGCGGAACGCACGGAATGTTGGCCACGGGCTGCGGCCCCGCCGCGCTGTTGTCATTGCTTTCACCATCGGCCAGCAACGTCGCGATCGGCGTGTTGACCGCCACGTTCTGCGTGCCTGCGGCAACCAGAATTTTTCCGAGGATGCCTTCATCCACGGCTTCCACCTCCATCGTCGCCTTGTCGGTTTCAATTTCGGCGATCACCTCACCGGCCTTCACCGCATCGCCTTCTTTTTTGTGCCACTTGGCAAGATTACCCTCCGTCATTGTCGGGGAAAGTGCGGGCATGAGAATATTCGTCGGCATTAGTATGCTACCTCTTTCAAAACATCGGTCCAGAGTTCTTCGGGCGGGAGTTCGGGCGATGCCGTGGCAAAATCCGCGGCCTCTGTCACAATCTCTTTAATTTCTTTTTCAATCGCCTTCAGATCGTCTTCCTTCACGCCCACCTCTTCGAGCATGGTCACGCGAAGATTGGCAATCGGGTCACGGTTGCCTTTCATATCGTCCACTTCTTCCTTCGTGCGGTACTTCGCCGGGTCGGACATCGAATGCCCGCGGAAACGGTATGTAAGAACTTCGAGGATATAGGGCCCGTTACCGGAACGCACATAATCGAGCGCCTGACGCGCCGCTGCCTGCACGGCGAACACGTCCATGCCATCCACCTGCTCGCCCGGAATGCCGAAACCCGCCCCGCGGGAATACAGCTTTCCGGCGGATGACCGTGCAACGCTCGTCCCCATCCCGTATTGATTGTTTTCAATGACGTATAAAACGGGGAGCTTCCACAATGCGGCCATGTTGTAACATTCGGCCACTTGCCCCTGGTTCGCGGAACCATCGCCCATATAGGCCACGGCCACGCCGTTATCTTCGGTATATTTATGATAAAAACCAAGGCCGGTGCCGATGCTTGTACTCGCGCCCACAATCCCGTGACCGCCGAAAAAATTCTTTTCATTCGAAAACATGTGCATCGAACCGCCCTTGCCGCGGGAATATCCCGTGCCGCGGCCGGTCAGTTCGGCCATTACCCCTTTGGCTTCCATGCCGCAGGCGAGCATGTGGCCGTGGTCGCGGTACGTCGTCACAACCGTATCGCCCTCTTCCTGTACCGAATTGATTCCGGTGACGACCGCTTCCTGCCCGATATATAGGTGGCAAAAACCACCAATCAGTCCCATACCGTAAAGCTGCCCCGCTTTTTCTTCAAAACGGCGGATTAACAGCATGTCGCGGTAGAGCTTTTTCATCTCTTCCGGGCCGGGCTCCGGTGCTGTGTTGGATACGGATTTCAGGTTCGGTTTTTTGGAAGGTTTTGTTTTGCTCGCGCTCACGTGATCTGACCTTGTGTCTATAAGCTACATTGATAAAAGATCGTATCCGTGAATTACAACATTTCGTTGTATCCGCAAAGCGAAAAAGGGCCGTTGTTGCAACGCAACATATTGAAAAGGATGGGGATTTTCAAAAAGACGAAAGATAAGTGCGGATCAGTTCTCGCCCTTGATCAAAACTTTCTCGTGCGGGTAACGAAAGCCCAAAACCTTTTGCGCCTGCTCTTCCAAAAGATCGCGGTTGACCTTTCCGGGCCGCATCATCACAACCTTTTGTTCTAAAACTTCGCGCTCCGCCGTGGTCGCCACCAACTGCCTCTCACTGTCGGAAATCTGGCTGTTGAGCGAAACAAGCCTTAAATAACTGCGCTCCCCGGCCATCAGGTGATAACAAAAATACACGGACAAACAGACCCCGATCACAACGATCAGGTTCTGGCGCACGGTATATCTTTGTTCGATGAGTCGTTTCACAAATCCTAATGAATCATGTTTGAGTCTGCGGGTCAAACAAAACCTTAAAAGGAATCAAAGACTTATGTGGGTACATTTGGGGAACGACCGCCCCTAACCGATTCTTTTGATTCGAAAATTTCCTTTGAACTTTTTGTTACGGGCATCATTATTGATAAGGATAGAAAAATAGAGGCAAAAAAATGCGCGTGATGGTTTTTGTAAAGGCAACAAATGGCAGTGAGCAAGGCTTAAAGACAGGCCCTGAGATGACAAAACTGTTTGAAGATATGGGGAAATTCAATCAGGAATTAATTGATGCCGGAATCATGGTCACAGGTGAAGGCTTGAAACCCACTTCCCACGCGAAGCGTGTCGCCTTCGATGGGAAAAACCGAACCGTGATGGACGGCCCTTTCACGAAGGATGTGAATGAACTCGTCGCCGGGTTTTGGATTTGGAATGTCAAAGATATGGATGAGGCCGTTGCGTGGGTCAAAAAATGTCCAAACCCCATGATGGGTCCATCAGAAATAGAAATACGACCGTTTTATGAAGCCGAAGATTTTGCAGATTTGCTTCCAACTGACGCATAAAAAATCCCCGCCTTATGCGGGGATTTTTGTTTTTCTATGCCGCTTTCTTTTTCGCGGCCTTTACCTTGGCTGGGTTTGCACGAAGGATGGAAGAGCCAGCGTATTTCGCGGCGGGGCCCAGCTCTTCTTCAATGCGAAGCAACTGGTTGTATTTGGCAATCCGGTCGGAACGGGACAACGACCCCGTTTTGATCTGTCCGGCATTCGTGGCCACGGCGATGTCGGCGATCGTGGAATCTTCCGTCTCCCCCGAACGGTGGGACAGGATAATCCCAAAACCGGCGCGCTTGGCCATTTCGATGGTTTCGAACGTTTCGGTCAGCGTACCAATCTGGTTTACCTTCACCAAAATCGCATTACCGGCTTTCTTTTCAATGCCCATGGCAAGACGTTTGGCATTGGTGACAAACAAGTCATCGCCGACCAACTGTACACGGTCGCCCAGCTTTTCGGTCAGCAGCACCCAACCGGCCCAGTCATCTTCGGCCAGACCGTCTTCGATGGATACGATCGGGTATTCATCGCACAACTCTTCAAAATAACCGACCATCTGCGCGGATGATAATTTCCGGCCTTCGCCTTCCAGATGATATTTGCCGTCCTTGAAAAATTCCGTTGCGGCACAATCCAGCGCAATCACAACATCCTTGCCCGGCTCATATCCTGCGGACTTGATCGATTTCATGATAAAGTCCAGCGCATCGCGGGCGGATTTTACGGCCGGTGCAAAACCGCCTTCATCGCCCACGTTCGTGTTCATGCCGGCATCATGCAGTTGTTTTTTGAGTGCATGGAATACTTCGGCCCCGCAACGTAACGCTTCCGCAAAATCATCCGCCCCCACGGGCATGATCATGAATTCCTGAAAATCCACGGGGTTGTCGGCATGCTTGCCACCATTGATGATGTTCATCATCGGCGTGGGCAATAGATGTGCGTACGGCCCGCCCAGATATTTATAGAGCGGCACATCGATTTCCTGCGCGCACGCCTTCGCACACGCCATGGAAACACCTAGAATAGCGTTTGCACCCAACGTGGCCTTGTTCGCCGTACCATCCAGATCGATCATCGCCTGGTCGATCACAACCTGCTCTTCGGGGTCCATGCCGAGCAATTCTTCGGCAATCGCTGTGTTCACGTTATAGACAGCCTTCGTGACACCTTTGCCCAGATAGCGTTTTTTGTCACCATCGCGCAATTCCACGGCCTCATGCGCACCCGTCGAAGCTCCGGACGGAACCGCCGCGCGGCCCATCGCGCCACTTTCCAGCAACACATCCACCTCTACCGTCGGGTTCCCACGGGAATCCAGAATTTCACGGGCCGTAATGTCGATAATAGCACTCATAATTTTTCCTTTGTTGTTGCTTGCAACTCTACCTTATTTTACCACTTCGTCCAACGCCTTCATCGTTGAAAGCAGTTTTTCCAGATCCTGAATCTTTACCATGTTCGGCCCATCGCTCGGCGCGTTATCAGGATCTTGGTGCGTTTCCATGAACACGCCGGCCACGCCAACCGCAATGGCCGCCCGGGCCAAAACGGGAACCATGGTGCGGTCACCGCCGGATGAAGTACCTTGTCCGCCCGGTTGTTGCACCGAATGCGTAGCATCGTAAATCACAGGGTATCCCGTCTGCGCCATAATCGGCAAACTGCGCATATCCGAAACCAACGTGTTGTAACCGAATGATGCCCCGCGTTCGCAAAGCAAAATGTTTTCATTCCCCGTGCTGGCAATTTTCGCGGCGACATTCTTCATATCCCACGGCGCGAGGAACTGCCCCTTTTTCACATTGATCACTTTGCCGGTTTTTCCGGCAGCGACCAACAAATCCGTCTGGCGGCAAAGGAATGCCGGAATCTGCAAAACATCAACGGCCTGTGCGACAGTCGCACATTGTTCGGGCGCGTGAACATCGGTCAAGACCGGCACGCCGAAATCCTTTTTGATGTCTTTAAAAATGGTGAGCGCCTCATCGAAATCAACACCGCTCCGCACGCCTGAAACACTCGTCCGGTTGGCCTTGTCGAACGATGATTTATAAACCATGGGGATGCCCAGGCGGCCCGTGATTTCCTTGATCTTGCCGCACATGTCATAGGCGTGCTGGCGGGATTCCAGAACGCAAGGCCCGGCGATCAACATAAAGGGAGCGGAATTGTTAACGGCGATATCGCCGATCTTGACGGTTTTCATGGCCCTTATTTACCCTATGGATTGCGTCAAAACCAAGGGGGTTTTGGAAAAAACCACAGTTTTTTCATAATTATGTTGATTTTTCCGGATCAAAACACTATTAAAAGCCCGCAAAAGCAACATTTTGCCGGAATGGAGTAAGCCCATGCCCTATCTCGAAAGCCCCGAAGCTAAAGAACAACCTCACAGCGACCTAATGACGACCTTTAAACAACAGGCGGCACCGGCCACCGTCACTGATACCTATGAAACAGATACGGGCTTAACAGGCCCCATGGGCATGAACCCCCTTTGCATACGTGTTGCGATTTCACAACTCCCCTGCAGCGCGATGAACGGCTCCAATATCACGGCCACCCTTTTTATCGACGATAAAAATCCATGGACACAAGCAGACGCCTTCATGAAAGACCTGGCGACGAAAGGACTTTCGGCAAGACTCGATCACGCCATTCCGGAAATGTCGGTTCCGATGCGTTTGAGCATCACGGGCGCGGATATGGTTGAAAAAGTTTTTGATGAATTGCGAACGGCCTATGAACCATCTCAACAAGACGGGGCAATTATAGAATTGCCAATCGTTCACCCGCATCTGCTGGGAACCGTCCGTGAAAAGATTGAAGCATGGGTACAAATTCAAAAAGGACAGCCTCCAAGGGCTGGCGGCTGGGCGGAGCTAAGTCCTTACGGCTGGCGTCCATAAAAACGAAAGACAAGAGTGGTGTGAAAAATGAGTAAGAAAGATTCAGGGCAGCGTGCTTACGCACACGCACGGTATGAACAAAAACGCTTGGCTGCAATTGCCGCTAGCAAGGACAAACCCGCCCTTTCCGCAGAAATGGCCCGCGCGGCGGCCTTATTTGCGGTTACAACCAATCCCCAAGGCGCGGCCGAACTTACAGGTTTGAAGGTCATGGTCCTTACAAAAATCGCAAACGGCCAATTCACCGCCCGTGGGGGAGAGCAAATTGACGTTGTTATTAACGCTGCAACCGCCATGGGCTGGAAACCATAAGGTTCGTCAATAGTCATGAGCAAAAGCATAAGGACAGATAAGCTAGACACTGCTGCCG
>CAYRDI010000065.1:0-6412 GCA_964423095.1 uncultured Micavibrio sp. | reverse complement strand
GATCCCGCTTACCTCCACCAACTTTTCAAACGACGCTAATTTTCCAAAACAGGCGGCACCGTCCCCAAAATCCGCTTTCGTATCACGGGCTTCCCCTTTATGATGAAACGGAACACATTCACGGAATTAACCAATATGCACAAAATCCTTGCTCTCCTCTCACTAGTTATGGTAATTGCTTTGACGTCCGGTTGCTCGAACACCGCCGAAGGAGCCGGACGCGATGTTGAAAACATGGGCCAATGGATGCAGGACACGTTTTAGTCCTTTTTTCCAAATAGGCCGGAAAGGAAGAATATGGTTCGCTTTATTTTTGTCTGTATGGCTATCACGGCTTTGTCCCTGCTTTCGATTGCGGCCCAACCGCTGATCGATGGCATTTCGCAAACACAATCAGAGCTGGCTCAGCGCAATATCGAGGACAGCGTTCTTCCACCTCCGGCCGATGCTTTGTACGAAGCCACAACCGAAACGGCCATGACGGCAGAAGAACTCAACAATATCGACACGGCCGCCGGTGATTTTTCCGCCGAGGACAACGGTAATTTTGGTGCAGCCTTCACCAACACCACGCCTGCCGCGTTATCGGAATAAGAAAATTACAGTCACGCCTGTTTTGTAAAAGAAATTTTTACTTGCATGTCATCCCGGCTTCAGGCTGCATGAGCATATGCAGACCACCGTAAAAACTCTTTTATCGCCGCAACAAACCAACACCTTCGCCTTTACTTTTTCCGCGACACTGATTTTATGTCTGGCGCAGCCCAGAATGCTTAGCTTCCTTCCCGAAATTGTTGCGCTTGTATGTGGTGCTTTTTACTTCGTTGCAAAAAAACGCCTGCCGGCATGTGACCGTCCGCTCGCTTTGTTCATTGCCGCCTTTTTTATACTAACCGCCGTGAGCGCGCTTTGGTCCCCAGATCCCTCCTATGCCTTTTCCAAAGTCGTCAGAACCGCCGCTCTTGTTTTTTTCGGATATGTGCTTGTCTTGCTGGCACAGACCATGACCGCGGACGGAATGCATAAAAAACAACTGTTTTACAGCCTTGCTGCCGGACACGTTTTCTTTGGCTTGTTGTTCTTTATCGAGTACACGTTCCATTATCCCGTCATGCGGTTCATGATGGCCAATATCTTTCATGCCCCTGCGCCGCTTTCGATTGAAAATGCTTTTCTATTCAACCGTTCTTCCGTGTTTCTGGTACTTTATACCGCGCCACTGCTTTATATGCTGCGCGGGCTGGATTTTTCGCACGGTCAAAAAATATTTTCTTCACTGCTGCCAATCTTCTCCTTGCTGCTGGCCCTGTTAAACTCTGAAAGCCAGACAGCGCAGATCACGGCCGCCGTCATGGCCATTATGTATGCCTTCCCGGGGCACCGCAAAAAGGCAAGGCTCTTTTTCACCGGTATTCTGGCCGCGGGGTTTTTGGTCATGCCGCTTTTGCCAATCCCCGCCTATGATTACCTGATCCGGAACAATCTGGCGGAAAAAGCCGATGGATTTGTGATGAAGGCAAGCATCCCCCAGCGGTTGGAGGTGTGGAGTTTTGCCGCGCGCGAAATTTTCAAAAAGCCCTTTTTCGGACATGGTGTGGAAGCCACCCGCGCCTTGAAATCGGAAAAAATCATGCCGTATTTCCATACGGATCATGTGCTTCACCCACATAACTTCGCGCTGCAAATCTGGATTGAAACAGGTTTGGCAGGCATTCTTCTGGCAGCGGTGTTCTTCTTTTTTCTGATCCGCCGGATGGATGACGTTCCGCCCGCAACACAGAAATTTTATATGGTGTTATTTGCCGGAATTCTAAGCGTCCTGGCGATGGGCTATGGCATGTGGCAGGCATGGCAGGTCGGTATGATCATGGCCATAACGGCGTTTGCCATTATGGCCACGAAATTTTGTGAACCCGTATCGCGTGCCTAGAAACGCTTGCTGATGTTCAGGTAAACTTTCGGATCATGGTCACCCGATGTCTGGCGTTCGCGGGTCAACGGAACCGCCACGCCCACGCCGGCATCAACGTCATACGCCAGATCAAGACGAATACCCGCACCGACGGATGCGAGCGAATCGATTTCCTGATCCGCTGTCGTCGCATCATCGTTCCAGACCTTGCCTACATCGTAGAAACCGAACAGCTGATATGAATCCAGAAATTTAGAGGTTACCTTGACGGGATCATTCCACTGCAATTCCACCTTCGCGGCGACACCTTCATCACCCGTGATTTCCGAAGGATCGTAGCCGCGGCCAAGACCAATCCCGCCAACGGAAAACTCTTCGGAAGACAGCAGCGCGTTGCTGGACAATTGCCCACGGCCCGCGAGCAACAGGTTGACCCCGTTTGTGACGCGTTGCAGACGTTGCAGTTCAAGATTCAGTTTGGTTGCCTGCGGGTCGGCCGCATCGCGCGTCATGTTGTCATCGCCTTCGTCACTGGCACCGAAAATACCAAGACCTTTGGAGACTTCCATATCGATTGTGTTTGCCGCCGCCGTCAGGAACGTATCGACAAATTCATAGCGGCCACCAATGCGGAGTTCGCTGATCCGGTCTTTTCTGGTGTCTTCAACATTGTTTTCACTGCGAACACGGCGCCAGTCAAAATTGATCCGGCCATAGAGGTTTTGTGCGCGGGAACGGATGAACGGATGCGTTGCCCCGACATTGACCAGATAAGAGCGCCCCTGCACATCGAATTGTTTCAGATCCCAGCCCGGTTCGGTATCCGTGATGCTGGTATTGACATGAACCTTCGTTCCAAGATTGCCGACCGGCATTTCATAGCCCAGTGCGCCGTAAGCCAGTTCGTACCAATCCTGCGGCGCGATAGCGACCTGGCCGGAAATGGCTTCGTTCATGCCGAGCATGGAGTTCAGCGTGGCTGCCGCGCCCAGTTGCAAAGGGCCGAGATAGCGGCTGCCAAAATTGTCGGCGGAAACGATGCCGTCTACCGGATCATAATCCACAATGATCGTCATATCGGCCGCGCCGGGTGTGGACGGTGCGGGGCTCAACACAGACCGGGCCGTAATCCCCGGCAGGTCGTTGATCAAAAGCAGCTGGCGTTCCAGATCGCGGGCATTCAACGGGCCGCCACGGCTGATTTGCGATGCGTACGCCTGTACGTTGTTCATATCGATCGGCGCGGATTCATCCGCCTTCTGAATTTCGATATTGTGAACATACCCTTCAACAACCGTCAATTTCGGCACACCGTTACCGATGGTCTGCGGCGGCACGACGACCTGCGTCAGAATGTAACCGTCATTGCGGTATTTCAGGGTCAACTGGTTGGCGATCGCATAAACATCGGCCAACGTGATCTCACTTCCGACCCGATCCTTGTAAATGGAGCGAATTTGGTCCTGGCTGTAAACGCTGGCCCCATCAACGGCCACATCCTTCAGAACGAATTTTATTTTTTCGGCACCGGCCGGCACACCAAGGACCGGCGCGCGCTTCACGCTGATGTCCGGGGAAACTTTGGGCATCATGCTGTTCTGACGCATCTGTTCGCCGGCACGGGATGGATCAGCAATCCCCGTCTGGTTGCCCAGCTGGGCGGCGGCGGGATGGGCAATCGCACAAAGTGACAACAGGGAAACCGTAACCCCCATCAGACGTTTAATTTGGCTTTGGCGTGTGATTTTCATGATAACGATGACCCCAAAATTGGATATAGGTTTAATAATCTCTCACTGACTGGATATTACAGAAGGAGGGCAATTACAAGACGAGGCGTTCGCCTATTGGTTAAAAATACGTGAATTGTGTCGTTCCAGCAACGCTTTAATGCATTTAAAGATTATTAGGGCGTTCTTATATAATACTAACCATCCGGGAATAAACAAACATTAGCCGTTGCTTGTCTATGCCTGCTCGAAACAAAGTTAAATTTTCCTTAAAAACTATTGTTTTCATGTCTAAAAAGTGCCATCAATGCCCCATCAAAAATTAGGCAGATACAGAAATCAGGCAAATTTTGCTCTGATTTATCTCGTATAACGAAACTTTATTTCTAGTGGATGGAGAGAACACGATGAAAACAACGCAGCACGGCTTTGCTAAGGATTTTGGTTTGGTTGGAAACAATGTCCGCCGTTATTTGCAGACAACGGCCCTCACGGCCACGGGTCTTATGGCAATCGCTGCACCGGCCGCCGCTGACAACTGGACGGACCACGTGGCCGATGTCGGGTCCATCTCCATCGATACCGGCACACCGAACACAACCAACATTACGCAAAATACAGACTTCGTGAAGGTCCATGGCGATGGCGATATCAATGCCGGATGGACCGTCAATGTCGCGCAACCGACGTCCTCCTCCAAATATGTCCTTTATGATGTCGAAGGCGATCCGACACACATTCGCGGGAACCTGAACGCCAACGGCGAAATTTACATCTTCGATCAGAATGGTGTGATCTTCGGCGATGATGCCGTTGTCAATGTCGGCTCCATCGTCACGTCCACAGGTTATATCACGGATGGCAATATCCAGAGCGGAAATCTCGTATTCGAAGGTGTTGATGCCGGTGGCGATACAGAAGTCATCAACCGCGGCCAGATTACGGTTGCCGATGCGGGTCTTGCCGCATTCGTCGCCCCGCAGGTGAAAAATGCCGGCGTGATCAAAGCAAAAATGGGCAAGGTCGTTCTGGCATCTGGTAAAAAAGTAACGCTCGACCTGTATGGCGACGATCTGGTTTCCATTGCGGCGAGTGATGCTCTGAACAACGCACTCGTGACCAATTCCGGAAAGATCAGAGCCGAAGGCGGCACCGTGGTGCTGTCGGCGCAGGCCGCGAAGGCTGCTGTCGATAACGTGATCAACATGAGCGGTGTGATCAATGTTTCTTCCGTCAGCATGCAGGGCGGGAAAATCGTTTTGTCCGGCGGAAAAACCGGAACGGTCCGCGTATCGGGAAAAATGAAGGCCGGTGGCACCACGGGCGGGAATATTGATGTCAGCGGGGAAAACGTCAAGGTTACCAATACCGGTCGCATCAAAACAACAACGGGCGGGAATATCAACCTGACGGCCACAGCCTCGGTTGATCCGGAAACCACAACGGATGCCGGAAATATCCTGATGAACGGCATCGTCAATGCAAAAGGCGGGAACATCGCCCTTTCGCAAACGGGTTATTTCGATGGTGATGCTGACAGCCTGCGCACCACGGGGACAGGCACCATCGCCCTGAACCAGAACAAGCGCGGCATCTATGGCGTGATCCAGACGGCGATTGACGCCGTACAGAACACGGGAACCGGCACGAACACGATCAATGTGGGCGCAGGTTATTTCAACGAAGCCCTAAGCATCTATGAAAACAATTTCATCATGAAGGGTGCCAAGGCCGGAATTGCCGGCTATGATCTGGCGCGCGGAACGGGTGAAACAATCGTCGATCCGTTCTCTCCTGGCTTTCATGTCACCGGAGACAATGTCACCATCGACGGCTTCACGATTACCGGCACGTCCGGGCTTGATGGCGAGGGCGTCTGGGTTGACAGTGCGGACAACGTGACCGTATCCAACAACATTATCAACAACACGTCGCAAAACGGCATCCGTTATTCGTTGTCCGGCGGCACGAACCATGTTTTCGGCAACAAGGTTGACAGCACCGGACACAACGGTATTTCGGTCAACGGCACGGGGCTTTTCACCGTTGAAAACAACGAAATCGGGACGGATGGAACGATCTATGGCAACGGCATTGCGGTCCGCTACATTACGGGCGGCGTTATCCGTGCAAACAAGATCAGCAACACCTTCCAGGACGAGCCGGGCGGGAACGACGCAAGCGGCGTGTACGTTTTCAATTCCTACGACGTCACCGTCGGCGGAAGCGATCCCGAAGATGCGAACATTATCCGCAACGCCGACTGGGACGGCATCAAGGTTGATGGCGGAAGCAGGAACATCATCATCGGCAACGACATCGCCCATTCCACCCGCGTCGGAATTTACGGCACGCTTACGAGCAAACTGCAAATCCTGAACAATCTGGTGCGTGATTCGAACGTATTGGGCGGCATCGGTGTTGAATTTGCAAACGGCGTCACCATTCAAGGCAACACCGTAGAAGAAACGCACGACAACACCCACCGCGGTGACGGTATTGCTGTCCGCAAAACGACAGGGGCCGTGCGCATTATTGACAACACGGTGGGCGATGAAGACGGTCTGACCGATATCGAAGGTAACGGCATTGCGCTGTATGAAATCAATGATGCCGTGGTTCAAGGCAACGACATCTTCAACACCAAAACCACCGTATGGGACGGCACACACGCCAGCGGCGTTTACGTCTTCCAGGGCGCACGCAATCTGATCGGCGGCCTCGGTGAAGGTGAAAGAAACTATATCCGCAACGCAGATTGGGATGGCGT
>CAYRDI010000064.1:0-6492 GCA_964423095.1 uncultured Micavibrio sp. | reverse complement strand
AATTACCGTATCTCCTACCTATTACGCTAAATGTGATAATGTATCTTATGAAAAATAATATAATATTTATTAGGATTATCAATTAGTTAGAAAAAATGTCATAAATTAATTATGGCAAATATAAATACTTTTATTCATTGCACTTTTCCAATCCGAATTGGAAGTAGCTTAATTGGCTTTTGCTATTTTCCTCCTTGGCGGAGTTTGTGTTTTGCCGCCTCAATTTCTTTGGGCGTTGGATTGTCTTTTCCGGTAATCATCCGATCAAATACTGCAGTCATTTCGGGCGGCAATGACGAAGATTTGCATGTTTTCTTTTCTTGGGCATCAAAATATGTACCAAGTACGAGAAGCACCGCCGCGGTGCCGACGCTGCCTACCATGGCCCCTAATATCGAGAAGGTTTTGTCAATAATTCTCCGCCAGCGAAACCGTCCAAAATTACTGCGGCAAGCAATACGCCAATAAAGATTTTCATTTTTTTAATTCCTCTGAAATGGCTGGTTCTTTTCGATCTTGGCCAAAAGGAATGCCACAAAAACCGCGCACTATCCATCCGATCACACCAATTGTTAGAGCGATTACAAACCATCCTCCAACGACCAATTTAAATGTGCCTCCAAGATGCCTCCACCATTCATCAACCCTCGTGCTGGACGGCAGCAAGTATTGTGGCAAACGGGCCGACCCCGTACCAGAAGGTAAGCACGAAAGGACGGTAGTTCCAAGGGTGATCGCTGACATGGGTAAATCCTGAGCCAATCGCTGTAATGCGCTCCATCCACGCATCCTGCTTGCGGAACGCAAAGGTCATTCCGCCAATAGAATGTCCTAACATCCATAAAGGCCCGTTCGGCGCTAGTTCCGCAAGCGTTGCCTCAGCGGCTGCCTGATCGCGGATTGACCAATCGGAAAAGTCGTGCGGCTTTCGCGCAATGAACGATGCCGTGAAGCCCCGAAATCACAATAATAATAGGTCAGAATGCTTTTCCAATTGGTTTTTGTTCTGTCATGGGGTTCGTACTCCTCCAGGAGGGTAACGCATCGAATGGAAAAAGTGCGTTTCTCCCAGAGGGGTGATATTATTAAAGTGCTTTACGAATACGCTGATACGCGGTTTTAAGTTCTGAACCGACAAGTTCCAGCGCAGATATAATATCTTTACCGCTTTGTGAAAGTTCTGCATCCTTTGCAAAATTTTCCAGTTTTTGTTCCGAATCCTTGACATCGTTTGCAAATTTTTTCCATTTTTCTTCTATTTCATGCCATTCATCCTGAGCCTCTTTTGCACCGAGATGAATCTTGAGTTTTATCTCGTCATGCAGCTGAGCAATTTCATCGGCATATGCTTTTAGATTTTCTTTCGTGATTTTAGTCATTTCTATTTTCCTTCTTTCTGTTCCCCGTTTTATGTATTGCACACAGGATGGGGTATTCCCTGTGTTTGATCCATCGCCGTTAAACGATATTTGACCTCTATTCGTTGGATATAATGATTTTCATCGCCTTTTCTTTCGCGCCGTTGAGAAAGACCTGGTAGGCATGTTCAATCTCGTCCAATTTGAAATGGTGGGTGATCAGCTTGTTCAATTCGAATTTATTCGACGTTGCCGCCTTGATCAGCATGGGCGTGGTGTTCGTGTTCACGAGCCCCGTGGTGATGGTCAGATTTTTGATCCAGAGTTTTTGCAGTTCAAAATCGACCTTGACGCCATGCACGCCGACATTGGCGATATGGGCGCCCGGTTTCACGATGTGCTGGCAGATGTCCCATGTCGCGGGAAGGCCCACGGCCTCGATCGCGACATCGACCCCTTCCCCGGCAATTTTTTGAACAGCGTCGATGACGTTTTCCGTAGTGGAGTTTATCGTATGCGTCGCGCCCAGCTCTTTGGCAAGGGACAGCCTGTTTTCGTCCATGTCAACCATGATAATAATGGACGGAGAATAAAACAGGGCCGTCAGGAGAACAGCCATGCCGACAGGCCCCGCGCCAACGATGGCGATGGCATCACCCGGTTTGACGTTCCCGTATTGCACCCCGATTTCGTGGCCTGTCGGAAGGATATCGCTGAGCAGCACGGCTGTTTCATCGTCAAGGCCCTCGGGAATTTTATAAAGGCTGTTGGCCGCATGGGGAATGCGGACATATTCGGCCTGAACGCCGTCAATCATGTAGCCCAGAATCCAGCCGCCGTCCCGGCAATGGGCATAAAGCTGTTTTTTGCAGTAATCGCACGTCCCGCAGGACGTTACGCAGGAAATCAGGACTTTATCGCCTTTTTTAAACTGCGTGACGCTTTCTCCGACCTCTTCAATAATGCCAATACCCTCATGCCCCAGGATGCGGCCATCGGCGATTTCTGGATTTTTTCCTTTATAAATGCCAAGATCCGTGCCGCATATCGTCGTCTTCACGACTTTGACAATCACATCCGTGGACTTCAGAAGTGTGGGTTTTGGTTTTTCCTCCAACGCAATTTGGTGGTCGCCGTGATAAACAAGTGCTTTCATTTTTTTCTCCATAGTTTCATGTTGCCGGGAAGGATTCCAGAATTTCCATCGCCATCGATCGTTCCTCATTGGCTGGAATGATATGATGCTCGAAGGCAGGCAGGAAAGACAGATGAGACAAGATAGCATCGCGCACATCCGCCGCGTTCTCGCCGATCCCGCCTGTAAAGATCAAAGCATCGAGGCCGCCGATCGAAACGCTCATGGACGCTATATGCTGCGCGGCCTTCAAGGCGTAATAGGCCAGCGCAAAGGCGGCTTTGGGATTATCGCTTTCCGACAGTGCTTTGGCATCGTTGGTCAATCCGGAAAGCCCTTTCAGGCCGGACTCCTCATAAAGAATCCGTTCCACATCATCGACGCCCAGCCCCATATCCCGGATCATGTAGAGAACCGCGCCCGCGTCCAGCGCACCGGAGCGCGTTCCCATCGGGAGTCCGTCCAGAGCGGTCATCCCCATCGTGGTATCGACGCTCTGTTCATTCCTGATCGCGCACAGGCTGGAACCGTTGCCCAGATGGGCCGCCACGATGCGTTTTTGCAAAAGATGCGGGCGATCTTTTTTCAGACTGCGCACGATCCAGTCATAAGACAGGCCGTGAAATCCGTAGCGCCGGACACCCTTGGCCCGGATGGTTTCCGGCAAGGCAAATTCACGGAACAAGGGATCGTGCCTTGCATGGAAGGCCGTGTCGAAACAGCCATACTGTGGAATACCCGGCATCTTCCCGGCCAGAATATCGACCCCCGCCAGATTGTGCGGCTGGTGCAGGGGGGCCAGAGTGTTCAGTCCCCGCAAATAGGACATGGCCGGATCATCAAGCAGAACAGGGCCGTCATAGCGCGTCCCGCCATGCACGATGCGGTGGGCCGCCGCCGCAATTCTGCCGCCGCCAAGATCGTTTTTATCAAGCCATGACAAAATAACGGCGAGGGCGGATTCATGCGTTGTTTTTGCGGCAAGATTTTCTTTTATGTCCGCTCCGCCTTCCTTCCTTGCCTTGAAAACGGCATTCCCGCCAATATCCGTGACCTTGCCTCCCGCGATCAGCGGCAAATCCAGGGCCAGGCCAAACAAACGGAATTTGACGCTCGAAGACCCGGTATTGACGACCAGCAGCATGTTCACGGTTTCACAGACCCCTTATAAAGCTTCGGCAGATACTGTTAAAGCGACAGGAACATTGCCCCGCACGGCATTGGAGTAAGGACAAACTTTATGCGCTTCTTCCACGATCTTTTCGGCTTCTTGTTGCGGCACACCGTGGATCGTAACATCGAGCGCGACAGAAAGGCCAAATCCACCTGCCTCGTTCTGCGCCATCGAGACAGTCGCGACAACCCTGATGGCATCATCCGCAACTTTATATTCCTTGTTACGCGTGATGTGTATCACGGCATTTTCAAAACAGGCGGCATAACCGGCTGCAAATAATTGTTCCGGATTTGTAGCCCCGCCCTTTCCGCCCATCTCTTTCGGAATGGCAAGGTCGAGCGCAAGCAAGCCATCCTCGCTGCGGACAGTCCCGTGACGCCCGCCAAGGGCCGTAACTTTGGTTGAATAAAGTGTCATGCGTTTTCTCCTTATTTAATTTTTCCACTCTTGCGGGCAACGGACAGGGCGATGGCCACGCAGCAGGAAAGCAGCCTCGTCCTTGTGCTGTCGGCCCGGCTGGTCAGGATAACGGGAACACGCGCCCCCAGAACAATTCCGGCGGCATCGGCTTTCCCGAGAAAGATAAGCTGCTTGGCCAAAGCGTTTCCGGACTCGATATTCGGAACCACCAGGATGTCGGCATCACCCGCCACGCTTGACACGATCCCCTTATCCCTGGCGGCTTCCGCGCTGAAGGCATTGTCAAAGGCCAGCGGGCCGTCCAGATCTCCGCCCTTGATCTGCCCCCTGTCAGCCATCTTGCACAAGGCTGCGGCGTCGATCGTTGACGGCATGCGGCTGGTGACGGTCTCAACGGCGGACAAAATAGCGACTTTCGGTTTTTTATCCGCGCCAAACAGGACATGCCACAAATCAATGGCATTGCGGCAAATATCCGCTTTTTCCTCCAATGTCGGCGCAATATTGATCGCCGCGTCCGTAATAAAGAACGGTTTGTGATACGTAGGCACATTCATGATATAGGCGTGCGAGATACGGCGCTCGGTACGCAAGCCTGACGCAGAAGAAATAATCGCTTCCAGAAGTTCGTCTGTGTGAAGCGATCCCTTCATAATGGCGTCTATTTCGCCCGATACGGCTAAAGAGACCGCTTTTGCGGCGGCTTCATGACTATGCTCCGTATTGATAACGGAAAACCGTTTGCTCTCAATACCGGCTTCTTTACAAGCGGCCTCAATTCTTTCTTCCGGCCCCACCAGAATGGGGTCTATTAGCCCCTCGTCCACCGCCTCGATGACGGCTTCAATGACGTTAGCCTGTACCGGATGGACAACGGCAACCTTTATTCTGCCAAGCCTTCTGCATGCCTCTATTACATCCTGATAATGATCTTTTGCTTGTGTAACCATGTTCTTTCCTAGGTTTCGTGAACATATGTGCCGGGCGCTTCGCCCAGAACCTTATATTCCCCGTTTCCGGCTTTTTTCGGCGCGGGGATTTTCGTTTTTACGCTTTGTCCCTGAAGCCATTTTCCCCATGCCAGCCACCAGGAGCCTTCCTGCCGTTTTGCGGCTTGTTCCCACTGGTCAGGAGATTTATAGGATTCCCCCGCCTTTTTCTCGGCGATTTTGTAGCTGCGCCGTTCATGGCCGGGTTCGCTGACGATGCCGGCGTTGTGACCGCCGACTGTCAGGACAAAGGTAATGTCTCCACTGGCCATCAGATGGATCTTGTAAACGGACTTCCACGGGGCGACGTGGTCTTTTTCCGTTCCGACGGCAAATACGGAAAGATTGATATTTTCCGGCGCGATGGTTTTCCCAAGGGCCGTATAATGCCCATTCGAAAATTCGTTGTTCAGATACAGGCGTTCCAGATATTCGCTGTGCATCTTATAGGGCATCCGCGTCCCGTCCGCGTTCCACGCCATGATGTCGAAAGGCCGTGAACGCTGTCCCATCATATATTCCTTGACCAGGCGTGACCAGATCATGTCATAGGAGCGCAGCATCTGGAATGCGCCCGCCATCTGCTTGGTATCCAGATAACCCTGCGCCCACATCATGTTTTCAAGATAGGCGACCTCGCTCGGTGTCACGAAAATCATCATCTCGCCCGCTTCGGTAAAATCGCCCTGCGCGGCCAGAAGCGAAAGACTTTTCAGGCGATCGTCGTTATCATGCGCCATAAGCGCCGCCGTAATCATGGCCAGCGTGCCGCCGAGGCAATAACCTGTCAGATGTATTTTTGCGCTATCCGTAATGGAGGACACGGCGTCAATGGCTGCCAGCGCCCCGTCGCGGATATAATCGTCCATGCCCCGGTTGCGGGCCTCGGCCCCCGGATTTTTCCATGACACGATAAAAACGGTATGCCCTTGCCCGACAAGCCACTTGACCATTGAATTATGCGGTGACAGGTCGAGGATGTAATATTTCATGATCCATGCGGGAAGGATCAGGACAGGTTCCTTGTACACATCCTGCGTCACGGCATCATACTGGATCAATTCCATCAGATCGTTGCGGAACACGACCTTGCCTCCGGCGGTCGCCACATTTTCGCCGACCTTGAAATCCTCCATGCCCGCCGCCGATTTGCCCGCCTTGTTGCGGGCGAAATCATCGATCGCGTTCACCGCGCCATCGGCCAGATTCGCGCCGCCGCGCCTGATCGTTTCAAACAGTATTTCCGGATTGGTCAGAAGGGAATTTGCGGGAGACATCGCATCCAGCATCTGCCGCGCGGAAAACGAGATCGCCCGTTCATAGTGCGGCGAGAGGCCGGGAATATTCTTGGTCGCAAGATCCCAGAATTCCTCGCATCCGTGAAACATATCGACATAGGATTTCCATGGATAG
>CAYRDI010000063.1:0-6746 GCA_964423095.1 uncultured Micavibrio sp. | reverse complement strand
ATACTGGTCGATCGGGGCAGATAGTACCGCCACAAATCATAGCGTAACACAGACGGCCAGCGCATCGTCGCCGGACGAGGAACTGTCCGGTCCCGATGAAGACGGAGAAACCTACACCGTGCAAGCCGTGTTGGCCGCCAAACATCAGGTTGTTATCGCCAGCGGGATTGATGCGAAGATCAGCAAGTTCAATCTGGAAAGCGGCGATCTTTTCAGAAAAGGCGATGTTTTGGTCGAATATGATTGTTCGATCGATTACGGCCGCCTGAACGAGGCGAAATCAAGACTGCGTGTAACCGAACAACAGCTTGAAGCCTACCAGAAACTTGTGACGCTCGAATCCGCCTCGCAAATGGAACTAACCATCGCGCAAGAAAACAACGAGCAAAACAAGGCCATCGTTGAGCAGATCGAAGGCCGGATCAAGGCTTGCAGACACATTGCGCCATGGAATGGGCGCGTCACACGCAAAATGGCGAGCGAAAACGAATATGTGCAAACGGGAAGAGTCCTCATGGAAATTTCTTCACGCGAACCTCTGCGTGCGGAATTCCTGGTCCCATCCGTCTGGCTTCGCTGGTTGAACGTGGGAACACCCTTGCGTATCACGATCAATGAAACCGGGCAGGATTACGATGCAAAAATCGTAACCATTTTCGGGGAGGTCGATCCGGTCAGCCAGTCGGTACAGGTTGTTGCCGAAATGGAAGCGTATCATCAGGAGCTTTTGCCGGGAATGAGCGGACGCGCCACCTTTTCAAAAAGTATGGCCGCGAAGGATGACGGAAACGGATTCCTCGGCTTGATTCTATCACCCCAGGGGGCCGAGGATACACCTTGAGCAAAGACGCAAAACAAAACGCCCCTGCGCAGCCGGAAATGGAGGCGCGCTTCCAGCTTTTGCTGACTTTACTCACGATATTAAAAAGTATCCGGCACAAAGCAAAGAAAACGGAACTCGAATTCCTGATGGTGAACCAGACCTTCAACATGGTTCCGTACCGTCACTGCGTCTATTGGGAATTTGAAAGTGGAAAGCCGGTCGTGAAGGCCGCATCAGGACTGGTACAGATCGATCCCGATGGCCCCTATACGCAATGGCTTGTCCGCGTTGTGGATGAATTTTCCGCAAAACAGACGCACAAAAAAACGGGCGATGCCGCAAGAGACAATTATATATCATTACTTCCCCTCACTGAATCCGATTGCCCGGAGCAAGATCGCGGCGATTGGAAGAAATGGATTTCGCCACACGCCCTGCTGGTCACCATGAATGATGTCCATGGCAAGGCGTTCGGCGGACTTTGGCTGGACAGGGAAGTCCCCTTCGGCACGCTGGAAACGGCCTTGCTCGAGGACCTGTTTGATGGATACGCGCATCAATTGCAACGCTTTCAGAATGATCCTTCGGAAAAGAAAGCCTCGCGCTGGCGTTCGATTTTCAAACTATCCGGATCACGGCTGCGGTTGGTTTTATTGGTGGCCCTTATCATTTTGTGCCTTCCTGTGCGCATGAGCGTGAACGCCCCCGCGGAAATTGTGGCCAGCAAGCCCTATATGATCAACATGCCGTTTGATGGCGTGATCGACGAAATCAAGGTTGTTCCAGGGCAGAACGTCAAAGAGGGGGATGTTCTTTTGACGCTGGACAGCACCGTTTTGCGAAACAGGCTGGCCATGGCCGAAGGGGAGTTGCGAGCCGCGGATACGGCCCTGACCAAAACCGAACGGGAATCTCTGGCCGATCGTACGAAACTGGCCGAGATTGCCATTTTACGTGCACAGCAGGAACAAAAAGCCTCGGAAATGCAATTCGCGCGCGAATTGCTGGAACGCGCGGAAATCAAGGCCGATCGCGATGGCATCGTCATTTTTTCTGACCCCAGCGCGCTTCGCGGGAAACCCGTACAGACGGGAGAGCAAATCATGTTGCTGGCCGATCCCGAAGACAGCGAGCTTTTGATCCGGATACCGGTCAGTTCGATGATCGTGATTGACGAAGATGTTCCCGCCAAGTTCTTTTTGAACGTCACACCGTTGGGTTTCAACAAGGCCACGTATGAAAGCATCGGGTATCAGGCAACGCCTGATGCGGACGGACTCTTGACCTATAAAGTCCGCGCCAGATTTACAGACCCCAGCGACAAGCCCCGTATCGGCTGGACGGGAACGGGAAAGGTTTACGGAAGCCGGACCATTCTGGCCTTTAATATCCTGCGACGCCCCTTGGTTGCCATGCGCAGCAAGCTGGGAATTTAGCCATGCTGATTCAAGATACGGCCCTACCCGCCCTCCGTAGCGATATACAATTGAACGAGGCCCCGCCGGAACCAGAAGGTTCCCCCACATGGACATTGTATGATCCAGCGGCCAATAAATACTACAAGATCGGCTGGCTGGAATTTGAATGCCTGGTGCGATTTAAAAAGTGCAAGACCGTCAAAGCACTCGTGAAGAAAGTGCGCGCCGAAACGACACTGGAGCCGGAGGAAGATACGGTCAACGCACTCATCACCTTTCTGGTCATGAACAATCTTGTCCATGTTTCGAGCGAGGAAGGCGTCAATTTTTTTGAAACGCAGCGTGAAAGAACCGTGCGACCGTGGTGGGAAAAGCTCCTCCACACGTATCTATTTTTTATGATTCCCTTGTTCAAACCCCAGCAGTTTTTAGAAAAAACCTATCCGTTGCTGGCACCGTTTTTTACACGGACGTTTGCTAACATTATCCTTATCCTGTTGGCTTATGGTCTTTTTTTAAGTGCCCAGCGGGCCGATGAAATGGCGACCACCTTCATGAATTATTTTAACATCGAAGGGGTTATCCTTTTTTTGGGCGTAACCATTTTGGTAAAAATCATCCACGAACTCGGCCATGCCTATATGGCCACAAAATACGGCGTGCCGGTAACCACCATCGGGCTTGCCTTTATCGTGATGTATCCGATTTTATATACCGAAACGACAAACGCGTGGAAGTTGCAAAGCCGCCGTGACCGACTGATGATCGCGGCCGCCGGCATGATGGCGGAATTGGTTCTGGCCACGGTAGCCCTTATTTTGTGGCATGTTCTTTCCCCCGGCATGGCGCAAAGCATTTGCTTTATGATCGCCGTCGTTTCCATGTTGGCATCGCTTATGATCAACCTGAACCCGTTGATGCGGTTCGATGGTTATTACCTGTTTTCCGATTTGGTCGGTGTGGACAACCTTCAGGACAGATCCTTTGCCTTCGCCAAATGGCAATTGCGGAAATGGCTTTGGAACTGGAACGACCCGTTGCCAGAAGCAGTAAGAAAAGAAAAACAAAAATTCCTGACCGGTTTCGGTTTTTCCATTTTGGTATACAGGTTTTTTCTTTATCTGGGCATTGCCCTTCTTGTGAACCACCTTTTCTTTCAGCCTCTCGGCTTTATGATGATGATGGTTGAACTCGTCTTTTTCATTGCCTTGCCGATCTGGCGGGAACTGCGCGTGTGGGTGGAACGATCGGGCGATCTTGCGACATCCCTTCGCGGGAAAATTACAGCAATCGTATTGGTCTTGACGGTCATTCTATTTTTCGTTCCCCTTCACCGCAGCATTGAGATTCCGGCCATCGTTCATGCGGAAAACTACACCCGTTTTTATGCCGCTGTCCCCGCACAGGTCGAGGAAATGTATGTTACGCAAGGACAACGCGTGCAAAAAGGCGATGTTCTGATGCGGCTGTCTTCACGGCAACTTGAACACAACATCAAAATTTCAAGACAGCGCGTCAGAGATCTTGAAGACATCAAAATGAGCAGCCAGGCAACGCCCGAGCTTGCAAAAAAACGGGTGATGATCGACAACGAAATCGATGTCGCGCGCAAAGAGATGGAAGGGTTTCTGGAACTTAGAAAAAAACTTGAGATCGTTGCACCCTTCCCAGGCACAGTGAAAATGATGGACCCGGCCCTGCGTCCTGGACAGTGGGTCAACACCCAAACGATGCTGGCTTTACTCGCCGATGACAGCGTGCAAACCCTGACCGGCTATGTTAGCGAACAGGATAAAATACGTCTGGCGGAAAGCAAGGAAGGGCGGTTTTATCTGGAATCTTCGCCCATGCAGGTGACTGATGTTATTCTGACAAGTGTGGACCAGACCGGTGCTTATGAAATTTTCTGGCCGGAACTGTCCTCTGTCCAGGGTGGTGCCGTCGCCGCCGAAAGGGATACGCAGGGGCGGATCAGGCCTCTGCCCCGCCATACGGTCTATGCTGCTCACTTTTCAAAATCTTATGAAAATGTGGATAATTTATTCCCCAACTTTATTGCCCGTGGAACCGTCCGGCTAGAGGCAAAGCCAGCAAGTTTTGCTAATTTACTGATTAAGAAGGCAATTTCCGTATTTGTTATGGAGGGTGGCTTTTAGGCTTTTTTTCGGTGCAGGAGGCATTGTTAAAGAGTCCTTAATAGTAAATTGAGACGATGTACAATAAAGCGTTTTTATTTTCTATAACAACATTTTAACGGGTATAGGCACCGTTGGACAACGACCAGAACGATCGTAAAAAAAAAGGCCCGCTTCGCACGCTCATGTATGCCCTTGAGAAGCGATTGCTTCTCGACGCCTCGACCCTGACATCAACAGTCAATGCCATTCCGAATCTCATTCTAAACCTCGATGCACAAGACATCGACGGCGATGGAGATTTTTCCGCAGGCGATCAACCGACCAGCGGCACCACCGTACAAAACTGGATCGATAGTGCAGGACCGACACTCAACAGCGCAACGCAAGGTACAGCATCGGCACGCCCCACCTATCAAGCCAATGCCTTTGCCACAGGTATCGGCGGTTTGGTCTTTGATGGAAACGATACTTATACAGTCGGTACGCAAACCGGGATTAACAGCGGCGGCCCGTGGTCACAAAAATCATTCGCCGTTGTTTTTAGAACGGGGACGGACTTAACAGGCTTCCAGGTTGTTTACGAACAAGGCGGAAGCATCCGCGGATTCCAGATTTCGATTGATAATGGCCATGTTTACGCGGCCGGATACAACGATACCGGGACGGAATGGGGCGCCGACGCCTACAAGATTTTTGATCTTGGCGTGGCACAGACAAACACCACATACCGTGTGATGATGGTATTCGATGCCACCGTCCCCGGCGGTATTATCAAAGCAAACGTCAATGGCGGCACATTTCTTGAGTTGACGGACGTACAAGCGCAAAACAATCACACCGGCGCCATCGGGATTGGGGCCGAACAGGGCGGAACGGTGCGGCCCAGCACACTGACACTAACCAACAACAGCAACACGAACTATTTCAAAGGCACGCTGGGCCAGATTATGTCCTGGAATACGGCCTTGAACAGCACCCAGATTCAGGCGGTCGATGCCTATCTCACCTATCGCTGGACGAACAGTCCCTCCATCCAGTTCAATACCGGTGATGCGATCTTGGAGGGCGGAACATCGAACATCACGTCCACCAAGCTCTATACAGTCGATCGCAACACCACACCAAGCGGATTGACATACCAGATTACCGGGTTGCTGAACGGTCAAGTTAAAAGAAGTGGCGTCAATGTCGGCATTGCCGGGACGTTTACACAAGCCGATATTGATGCCGGCCTGATTACATTCGTGCATGATGGCACCGATACGGTCAGCGCAAACTTTAGCTATCGCGTAACGGACGGAAGTGCGCAGGATTCGGATACGTTCCTGATTACCGTCACGCCTGTCGATGATCCGGGCAACGATCCGCCTGCAATCAGTATCAACACCACGCAAAGCGTGGCGAAGGGCGGGAACGTCACCTTTAATAATACCGCGCTGTTGACATCCGATGTTGATACTGCGGCCGCAAGCCTGAACTATACCGTGACGAGCACCCTAAACGGCGTTGTTCAAAAATCCGGGGTCACCGTAACATCCTTTACGCAAGCCGACATCAACGCCGGCAATATGCGCTTTGTTCATAACAATACCAACACCGGCATGGCCGGTTTCAATTTTGATGTATCCGATGGAACGACGACTGTCAGCGGGACAAAAAGCATCACTGTGACCTTTACGGATACAGGCGCGAACGATCCGCCCGTTTTGATCATCAACACCGGCGATTCCGTAAACACAAGTGGAACAAAGTCCATTTTGAACACCAATCTGAAGGTTACGGACCCAGACAACAACATCAACCAGCTTATCTATACCATCACGTCCATGACCAACGGAACGGTGAAAAAAAACGGCACCGCCCTTACCGTCGGCCAAACCTTTACGCAAGGGGACCTGAATTTCGGGGTTATCAGCTTTACACAAAACGGATCCGCCGCACCAACGGCGAGCTTTGGCTTTAATTTTACCGACGGTACAACAACCGTAACGGGCAACACCTACACCTTCAATGTCGTCGTCAACAACCCACCGGATTTAGGCCCCGATCCCGCGACGATCAACTTTTATGAGAACATTGCAAACGGAACCTTGGTGCATACGGCCTCTGCGTTCGACCTTGAAGGAAACGCTATTACATACACGATCCAGTCCGGTAATGCATCGGGTGTTTTCCAGATAAACCCGATCAACGGCCAGATAACGATTGCCGATAACTCCACGATCGATTTCGAAACGACAACCAGTTACAGCCTTGTCATTCGTGCAACGGATAACGATATCGGGAATCCGTTTGACGAATACACCGTGACCTTCAACGTCCAGAACGTCAACGAAGCACCAGCGGGAACCAACAACACTGTTACAA
>CAYRDI010000062.1:0-7052 GCA_964423095.1 uncultured Micavibrio sp. | reverse complement strand
GCGTGGGGGCGGCGGCAACCTGGTTGCGGCCGTTGTGTTTGGCCGTATACAGCGCGGCATCGGCACGTTCGATCAACTGCTCGATACTTTCTTCGTTGTAATATTGTGCAACACCGACCGACATCGTGATCCGGCCCAGCAATTCGCCGTTCGAACGGTTGATGACTTCTTTGTTGGCAAGTGCTTTGCGCAATGATTCGGCCACCGCAATCCCGTGATCCAGATTGGTTTCGGGAAGAAGGATGGCGAATTCTTCGCCGCCATACCGTGCGGCGATGTCTTTTCCTTTAACACCATCGGTCAAGGTGCGGGCAACAAGACGAAGAACCTGATCCCCGACCTGATGGCCGTAATTGTCGTTAAAGCTCTTGAAGTGGTCGATATCGAGCATCAGAAGGGTGAAAATCTTTGCCTGATCGTTACAATCTTTTGACAGGCGAATGATTTGTTCATCAAAGGATTTTCGGTTGGAAAGGCCCGTCAAACCATCTGTCATGGCTTCGCGGCGCACGCGTTCCAGATCGCGCTTCAATTCTTCCATGGCAAGCGCGGAACGATCCAGCTGCGCTTCGAGCTTTTTGTTGTGTTCCAGCATTTTATTCGTGTCCTGGACAACGCTTTTCAAAACATGCTGCATTTCTTCGGGCGTTTTAACCGCCATGACTTTCTTGGTCACGCCCTGTAACGTATCGCTATACCCTGTCGTCGCTTCCTTGACATTCGACATCAGGCCGGAAACATCCTGCAACGTGGCATGAATCTGATCGGATGCGCGTTGATAGGCCTGCTGTTTTTTATTTTCGCTTAAAAACTGTTCGTGAAAGGCGCGGCAATCCATGCTGGTCAGTTTGCCTTTGGCCTTGATCGTGGCATCCATCGCCTTTTTCAATTCCAGGCTCGCGCTGGAATAATAGGCGTACCAAACCTCGAAATTCGTAGGATCTTGCGTAATACCGTCACGCTGCATCCGGGCGATGGCTTCGCCCGCCACGGTCTGGGCTAAATCTAGGTCATGATCATATTGCATACGGTATCCAGATTCAGATGGTTTAAAAGGAGTGTGTTCAAGAATACTTATTTAAATCAGGGTGTTCTTATATAACGAACATCCTTCAGCCTATCACTTTTCCCGTTAAATCACGGTTAATGCCTTATGAAAACAAGGCCCTAAATCCATTTGGTCGATGGATCAAAGCGTTGGTTCGGCGCATTGCTGAGCGCGGCTGGCACTTCCGCCACCGTATCGACCACCTGAAACATGGCAAGATCTTCATCCCGCATGAATTTTTCCTGTGCAATATGCCGGATCGCTTCGATCATCTTCGTCCAGTAGCCGTTGATATTCACCATCACGACCGGTTTGTCGTGCAGGCCGAGCTGTTTCCATGTCAAAATTTCAAAAAATTCATCCAGCGTGCCGAGACCTCCTGCCAGGATCACAAACGCATCCCCGCGGTCCACCATCATCTGTTTACGGATATGCATGGATTCGACGATATGGAGTTCCGTCAAATCCGTATGCTCCACCTCGCGGGCCTGTATGTGTTTGGGGATGATCCCAACCACTTTCGAACCGCTGGAAAGCGCTGAATCGGCCACCAGCCCCATCAGCCCGACACGCCCGCCGCCATAGACCAGATCCCATTTATTGGCCGCCAAAGCCTTGCCCAGCTCCACCGCCGCATCCTTGTACGCCTGATCCACGCGGGAAGAAGACCCACAATATACACACACCGACTTGATATTCGTCATAATCTCTTGTTCTTTTTCATCATATGTTTATAGCCACCCCAAGGGTTTACACCCGGGAGCCGCCCCTTTGCAAGCGGCGGAAAACAGTATAGTTTCGGCACAGACCCATCAAACGCAAGGATTTTTTACCCCCATGAGCGATTCTTCCCTTCTGGAAACAATAGCCAAAACCGTTCTGGTTCCGCCGCACCCCGCTGGCATCCCCTTTATCGGCGGTGCCTTCATTCTGGCCATCGTCTTCTTTTTGTTTTCGACCTTTCTGGGATGCCTGATGCTTTTGCTCGGCCTTGGATGCCTTTATTTCTTTCGTGACCCTGACCGTGTAACACCGCAAAAATCTTCGCTGATCGTTGCGGGGGGCGATGGCGTAATCTCCTCTATTGCCTATGATGTGGGCCTACCCAAGGAAATTGCGGGCGCGGATGATGACAGCGATTATACCCGTGTCAGCACGTTCTTGTCCGTTCTTGATGTCCATGTGAACCGCACACCGGTCAGCGGCAAAGTTATCCGCAAGGTTTATACGCCGGGAAAATTCTTGAACGCCGATTTGGACAAGGCCAGTGAGGACAACGAGCGGTGTTCCGTCCTGATCGAAACCGAGGATGGAAGAAAAGTTTGTGTGGTACAAATCGCAGGACTGATCGCACGCCGCATTTTGAACGACCTTAAGGAAGGCGATACTGTACGCGCGGGTGGCCGTTTCGGGATCATCCGGTTCGGCAGCCGCGTCGATATTTACTTCCCCAACCATATTTCACCGCTGGTTTGCGTGGGGCAACGCTCCATCGGGGCAGAAACCGTCATTGCCGATTTCGATAGCACCGAAGAGTCAAGAGAAGGTCAGGCTGTATAATGTCGGTGCATGAAATAAAAACCACGCAAGCAGAAAAAGAAACGGAAAACCATGCACGCAACGCTTTTGGCGTTCACCGCCTGATCCCCAACCTGATGACTCTCTCTGCCATCGCAATGGGGCTGGCCGCCATACAGATGGCGTGGAACAACAATTGGGAAAAGGCGGTTCTGGCCATTCTCGTCGCCGTCATACTGGATGCGATGGATGGCGCGACCGCACGTTTGTTAAAAGCCAGCAGCGAGTTTGGCGCACAATTGGATTCGCTTTCCGACTTTCTGGCGTTCGGTGTGGCCCCCGCCACCATCCTTTACTCCTGGATATTGGAAGAATCGGGAAAAATCGGCTGGATGGCGATGATCGTTTACGCCGCGGCCTGTGCGCTGCGCCTTGCACGGTTCAACGTCACACAAAAAGAACTTCCCGCTTGGAAAAAGGGATTTTTTTCCGGCATCCCTTCCCCCGCCGGAGCGGGCCTTGCACTCCTGCCCCTCATCATCTGGATTCAGGAGCCTGATTTTTTTGAACAGTTCGCCTTTGCCTCCCCGCTCGTGGGACTCTGGACGATACTGATCGCGGGGATGATGGTCAGCCGTATTCCGACATATTCCACAAAACGGATCAGCCTTCCGGCAAAATTCGGTATGCCGGCCCTGACCTTCGCCGCCGTTCTGATCGCCGCGCTTGTGCATGCGCCGTGGCTCACATTGACCGTCGCCGCAATCTTCTACATGGCAAGCATTCCCTTTGCGATCAAACATTTCCGCAAATTACAAAAAGAACATGCCGATGAAGAAGACATGACTGATCTGGCGCTCGGCGCGATTGTTCTGGATGATTTCGGCAATGCCCCGCGTGAAAAAGAGGACGCACCGTAATGATCGATCGTTACATAGAGCCCAGAATTATGGCGTTTTTGGAGCCCGCCGCAGCGCGGACACGCCAATCGGGTCTGGGTCCGCGCGCCTTGATCCTTTTCGGCTTTATGGCGGGGATCGCGGCCATTTTCTGTGCTGCCCTGCAAATTTATGCCGCCGCCTTTTTGTTGCTGGTCATCGGACGGGGTTTGAGAACATTGTCCGTCGTCATGGCGCAACCGGGCGGGTTTTCAAAAAAGGAGTCCTATGCCGATACGGTGTGTGATTTCACGCTCTATGGCGGGTTCGTCTTTTTGTTTGGCCTTGGCGTAAACGGATCGGGCACCGCCGCGGCGTTTCTGCTGTTTTCCTATTTGCTTATGGTAGTCGCTTTTTTTGCCGGAACATTGGCACACGGCGAAAGAAACTTTGAAACCGCGCAAGGCGGAATTATAGAACGCACGGAAATGTTCGTGTTTATGGTTGTATGTTGTGTTTATCCGGCGTTGTTTCCAGCATTATGCGCTGTGTTCGGATTATTGTGCATCACAAGCGCCATGCTGCGCCTCATCACAACACTAAAAAGCCTGTGAGATTTTTAGCCTAAAGACATGGATGTCGGACCAGCCATAACAGGCGGCTGTATTTTTTGTTCCAGTTCGGCACTCTGACGTGCTTGTTGTGCATCCTTCAATTCATCGCCCAGAATGCTGGTTATTCCCATTCTCTGCACAGCCTCTCCAACCGCCTGATTAAGATGACGCAAAGCCGTTTGGGTTCCGGTTTCATCACGCGGGATAATTTGCGCATCCGTCTGCCTTAAAATATTACCATTGGCCTGTGCGTCATTGGCGATTCTTTCACGATCCACATCCTTGTTCTCTGACAGGCTTACGCGAATCTCCTTAGACGGGTCAGGTTTATAACCTTCTATCTTTGCGGATGCCATACGGTCGAACAACCCGGTCAAACCGGAGTGCCTATTTTCTTGCTCGGCGGGAGCTTCCGTATTGCGGTTTTGGAGCGACATGCTCGCCCAGTTGGACGAAAAGAGATTGACGGGCGGTTGGGATTCAAGTTGCGTGCTGCTCATGAGATTTTTAAACCGATTGTTGTCCCGATTCTTCGCGCGCCTCACGAAGAAGGTCGGCCACTTTGATAGACGGGCCGTTCATCATGGACATTTGCGGGGCCATTTGTTGTGCCTGATACTGCATACCCGCATTCAATTCGCGCGCCTTCTGAACGCTCTGCAGGGCCAGTTCGTTAGCATTGCGCGCGCCGAATGTCAGTTCCTTTGCCTGCTTAACACCGGCAATTTTTTCTTCTGTGCCTTTCCACGTTTCCGTGGCGCCTTCGGGCTGATCCCCCAAAGAGCTTTTGGTCAATGCGGCACGGGACATTAAATCTTCCCCGTCAACCTTTGACAGCTTGATTGATTCTTTGCCGACGGGCGTAATTTTATCGGCAATATCACCGGAAACAAACCGATGTTCACCGGGCTTGCTTTTCTCGGTTGAGATATCGCCTTTGGCTATTGCTTTCTCGTAGATTTTGGAGCCGACATCGTGGCGATACATACCGGGTCTGCGATCCGCTTGCTTAATGTCATGATCAATGTGGCGCGCTTTCGATGCACCGGTCACGGCCTGTGCATCCGCACTTTCCAGCCCTGTTCTTTTATCTTCTTCGCGCGCACCGATAAAATCTATAACGCTTTTCATCGCGCGTGCGCCAGGTGCAATGGCATCCAACGCGAGATCGCCATAGACCTTGCCTTCCGTTGTAGAGGCTTTCGCGGAACTTTCTTCGGCAGCCGCTGCCTTTTTGCTTTCCCTTTCGCCTTCGATCACCTGCGCTTTGGCACGGCGTTCAATATCGGCAAGCTGTCCTTCTGACATACCGCCAACACCTTGTTCAACATGGCCGGTATTCTTTTGAACCGTGAATTCTTCCAATGACATGGGTATCCTCTTATCCCTTTGTCCCAACGCCGCCAAAAAGGCGGGGTTCCCTCATGTTCCATGATACTAAATCCGGCCATCGGGACACAAATTTGATAAATAGAATGGCGATCAAAGGGTTAACAAAGTCTTACAAACCGCGCAACCGGCGGTAGGAAAGTGCCTCCGCGACGTGTTTTTCGGCGATTTCGCCGGCCCCTTCCAGATCCATAATGGTCAGGGCAACCTTCATCAGCCGGTGATAGGCCCGGGCGGAGAGTTTGAGCTTTTCCGCCGCCTGTAAAAACATCGCCTTTGCGCTTTCGCGCATGGGGGCAAGTTGTTCGAGCAATTCGGGTGTCGCATGCGCATTGATCAAAATGCCGTCAGCAGCCGCCCCCAAAACCTTGAATCGTGCCGATTGCCGTTCCCTTGCCGCCACCACACGCGCGGCCACCGACGACGATGGTTCGCCATCGCCGATTCCCGCCAGATCGGCAAGCGGAACAGCCCCCACCTCCACCTGCAGATCGATCCTGTCCAACAAGGGCCCGGAGAGTTTCGCCTGATAATCCAGCCCGCAGCGCGGTGCCTTGGTGCATTCTTGTTCCGGATCACCCAGATACCCGCAGCGGCAGGGATTCATGGCAGCGATCAGTTGAAACCGCGCAGGGTACGTCACATGGGCATTCGCCCTTGCGACCACGGCCTCCCCCGTTTCCAGCGGCTGGCGCAACGCCTCCAGCGTGCCGCGCGCAAATTCAGGAAGCTCGTCCAAAAACAAAACCCCGCGATGGGCGAGAGAAATTTCGCCGGGCTTGACCCGATGACCGCCGCCGACGAGCGCAGGAAGCGAGGCCGAATGGTGCGGGTTGCGATAGGGCCGCGTTTTGATCAGCCCGCCATCGGGCAATGTCCCCGCCAGCGAATGGATCATGGAAACTTCCAGCGCTTCGCGCGCCGATAGCGGCGGCAATATTCCGGGCAGGCAGGAGGCCAGCATCGATTTCCCCGCGCCCGGCGGGCCGATGAACAAAAGATTGTGACCGCCGGCCGCCGCCACCTCCAGCGCGCGTTTGGCGCTTTCCTGTCCTTTCACCTGCGCAAGGTCGGGAATTTTCATCGGCGCATCGCGGTTGTCCCGCAACGCCGGTTCGGGCCGCGATAACATCTGCGTGCCCTTGATATGGTTGATCAGTTGCAAAAGGTTTGCAGGGGCGAGGATTTCAACATCCCCCGCCCACGCGGCTTCACCGCCACACGTTTCCGGACAGATCAATGAATTGTCATTTGCCCCCGCATGGATGGCCGCGGGCAAAACACCGGCGACGGGACGGATACCGGCATCGAGCGATAATTCGCCCAGCACCACATATTTTTCCATTTCATCCTTGGGCAGAATTTCCATCGCCGCAAGAAGCCCCAGCGCGATGGGAAGGTCATAATGCGATCCTTCCTTCATCACATCGGCGGGGGCGAGATTGACAGTGAGACGTTTGGCGGGAAGCGCAATGCCCAGCGCGTGAAGCGCGGCGCGGACGCGTTCCTTGCTTTCCGCGACCGCCTTGTCCGGCAAGCCGACGATGGTAAACGCGGGCAGGCCGTTCGATATCTGCACCTGCACATCGATGCTTTGAACATCGA
>CAYRDI010000061.1:0-7401 GCA_964423095.1 uncultured Micavibrio sp. | reverse complement strand
CCACTGGATCATCGCGCTTTGAACGCCGGATGCCACGGAATAGCTTTTCGCGCCGGTAATGTCGACGGGAATGGAGATGTTGTTGCCGAGGTGGAGAATGGCCACCGTGATGATAAAGGACAGGTAGAACCAGTTGGCGACATAGATGTGGGATTCATTGCGCTTGATCAACGTCATTAGGTAGACGAGCAGATACGACACCCAAACGACGGTCAGCCACAGATCGGCGTACCATTCGGGTTCGGCGTATTCTTTGGTCTGGTTGACGCCGAGCACGTAACCAAGCGCGGCCATGACGATAAACGCCTGATAGCCCCAGAAGGTGAACATGGCGAGCTTGTCGTTCCACAGACGGACGCGGCAGGTTCTTTGCACCACATAATAGCTGGTAGCGAACAACGCGTTTCCGCCGAAGGCAAAGATCACGGCGGAGGTGTGAACGGGGCGCAGGCGCCCGAAATTCAGGTAGGGTTCAATGTTCAGGTCGGGAAAAGCCAGTTGCAAGGCGATCAAAAGACCAACGGCAAATCCGACAACGCCCCAGAACACGGCGGCGAGGGTAAACAGCCTGACAACATCGTAATTATAATCCGGTTTGGTTAGGGTGTTGGCTTCGCTCATTTCATCATCCTTTTTGTAAAATCATGGTGCCGGCGAGGGCGAACAGCCAAAGGCTGCTGGCGATCAGGGCTGTCTTGGTAAAATTGCGCGCAAAGCGCGGGTATTTTTGCTTGAAACTCTGACCGCCCAGACCCACTAACATAAGGGCGGGCATGGTTCCAAGGGCAAAAGCGCTCATGGCGACCGATGCATGCACAAGATTTTGTGCGGTGGAGGCGGCCATCAAGGCGGCGACGACCAACCCGCAGGGCATGAAACCCAGAAGGACGCCGAGAAAATACCGGTGAAGAGGGTGCTCACTGGCCATCAAACGGGCGGCTTTGTCAGAAACGAAACGCACCGGAACGGTAAAGGCGATTTGTCCCGACCATGGGAACAGCGCGGAAATCCGCGGGAAAGCCGTGACCAGGAACATGACGGCAGCCAGCATCAGCAATGGTGCGGCGATCAGGCTTTTGGACGGGGAAAAAACAAAAGCGACATTGACCACGCTGTGGAAAATCGCGCCGAGCGCGACGTAGGTGGTCATTCGGCCGAAATGATAGGGCAACAGGAGCGCGCGGGCGGGTTTACGCAATTCCAGATGGTTGCCGCACTGGGCCAGAACGAAGGGGGAGCACATGGTGGTGCAATGGGTCGCGCTACCCACCAGCCCCGCCAAAAACAGACTGGTCGGCAGGCCATAAGATGTTGAAATAGCATGCAGGCATTCGCCGATCATCTAGGGATCCCCAACTTTACGGCACTGTAATACCTTTGGGCGGTCAGGGGAACCTTGATGTTTGTCAATTTAAAGAAAGTCTGTGAACAAAATCAGGTGATTTTGTTCAACTCTTCCATGAAGTTGTTCATTTCGACCAGAAGATGCCCGACCTCTTTTTCCGAATAGCCGGCCAGATGGGCGGTTACATCGGCCACCTGTTGTGATGTCTGGCTGACATGGCCGATGCCATCGCCGATCTGGTGGATATTTTGCGTGACCTGAGACGATAGCCCGTAAAGCCGGTCGCAAGCAAAAGCATGAGAGCTGCGAAAAGCAGTTTTCCCTTGGTGCTGGATAAAGGATGGGTCATTTGGGCATGCCTCTGATCTTGAACAAAAATTATATAAAAAACAGGTTAGCGGGACGTTAAAACAGGGGTTTTCAATGGCCGGATTGTCACAGCCGTGGAACCCGCCTGCCATCGTATTGCAACAGGGCAGAGCCATACTAAAAATGGATGGCCTGGGCTGGTTTGCGGATAACTGTCTCCCCAGCGGTGCGAAAAAGCCCATGCCATCACCAGTTTTTTTAGTCTCCTACCTACCCCCCGCAAAACTATGCCCCCGGGTTTGGAACCCGGGGGTTTTTTTGCCATCGATTTGTAACAAAAGGGTCATGTCCATGTAATTTGTTTCAAATACGATGAAAATAGGAATGATAAGGGAGGGATAAATGACATCTTGCTTGATTGTAGATGATAGTATGACGGTCAGAAAGCTGATCCATAAAATTGTCGATACATGGGATTTTGATGTGCGTGAGGCTGGTGATGGCGCGCAGGCGTTAAGCGAATGCAAATCGTCCATGCCGGATCTCGTTTTTCTGGATTGGAACATGCCTGTGATGAGCGGAATAGAATTTTTAGAAAACTTACGTTCGCTCGAAAATGGTGCAAAACCTGTGGTTTTGTTTTGCACGACGGAAAACGGTCTTGATTTTATCCAGCGCGGTATGAAAGCCGGGGCAAATGAATACATCATGAAGCCTTTTGATAAAACTATTCTGGAATCAAAACTAGAAACGCTGGGGATACTCTCCCAAAGTGTGGCTTCTGCTGTATGATTTAAGCGGCGGTCGAAAGTTTTCGCGGCAGGTATTTGTCCAGAATACCAATCATCTCATTCAATCTTAACGGCTTGCGCGTAAAATCGTCCGCAATCATGGCGGTTCGATCGATGTTCTGCGCGGCGTATCGGGCGGAACGATTGTAAGGTTCAGGCTCGCCGCCTGAAATTTCCTTTTTTTGTTATGACATAACCGGTCATTTGTCTTTGGCATGTCCTGCTTTTTTGTCTAAAAAATTCTGGCACATCGATTGCACTCTTCATTTGCGATATTCGAGTGTATTTGATTATGAAATTTAGAGCGTACCTATGGATGGTCAGTTGCATTGCCCTGTGCCTTTCCCCCGCAAAAGCGGAGGAGAGTACGGCGGCTGCTGGCGATTCGCCGCCCCATCCGCCGGACACCATCCCCATCATCACGTCCGAAGGCATTCCAGGCACCCAAAAAATAAACTATCGCGAACGGCCGGAAGACACGCTTTTCATCGTGGCCCTGACGGCAGGAGATGCCGTACTGGACAAAAATCTCCTCATTTACATAAATGATGAAGAGATTCTGGTGCCATTGTCGGCATTTTGCAAGGCTGTGCAATTCCCCATCGATGTGGATGTGGGCAAGGGACAGGCGCAGGGTTGGTTTATCCGCGAAGAGAACAGCTTTTTGCTGCAATCCCCTTTTACCGAAGTGAAGATCGGCGGAAAATCCATGCCCGTGACCGACACGGTCGAAGCGCACATTGACGATATTTATGTCAGTCTGAAGGAACTTAAAAAATGGTTTCCGTTGGATTTGACCTTCAGTTTCCACGAACTGAAAATCAACGTGGAATCAAAAGAAAATTTACCGTTTCAGGAACTCGCGGAACGCGAAGCGCGCTGGAAGGGCATCGAGGCCCACAAGCGTGACAAAACCGATTACGCCGAAGAATTGAAAAAGGCGATTTTCCTTCCCTATAAATCCATCACGATGCCGACGGTGCAACTTTCGCACGGCGTCTCGGCGAACAAATCCGGTGACGGGACAAAATCCGGCAATCTGGATACGGGGATTCAGGCGTATAACGACACGCTCTGGCACGCCATGCGGTTCAATGCGAATGTTAGCAAGCCGTTCGGCGATGAAAGCGGCCCTGTCGATGTCAACAATGTCCTGTTCAATTTTTCGCGCAACGATGCCCGCGCCAATCTTCTGGGGCCTTTAAAAGCAACCGAATATGAATTCGGGGATGTCAGTACCTATGCGTTTCCTCTGGCTGGCGGCGTTGATCGCGGGCGCGGCGGAACGGTAACGAACGCGCCGCCGAATTTCGTGCGCGATCCAAACAATTTCTTGGTCGAAGGTTATGCCACGCCCGGCTGGGATGTCGAGGTTTATCAGGACGAACGGCTTTTGGATTTTTCCAAGGTGGATGCCGAAGGCCGTTATAGCTTCGAAGACATCGAACTGCGTGAAGGGTTCAATCTGTTCCGGGTCGTGCTGTATGGCCCCAACGGGGAAAAAGAGGAACGGTACGAACGCTATTATCTGGGTCAGGATATGGTCTCCCCGGGACAGTTTATCTATCAGGCCAGCGCGCTGGAATCATCCGCGCCGCTTTTCAATGTGGATGATCAGGAAGAAACCGACCCAACGCTTTCGCTTCTTGGCGAATATGGTTTGACCGAAGGCCTGTCCGTTTATGGCGGCGTATTCCGTGGGCCGCTCAATCAGGATAACCTGAATGCGGTCGGCGGCGGTCTTCGCTTTTCTCTGGGGTCAACCTATACGCAGGTCGGGGTGTTGCAGGATAAATCCGGTGCGCGTTCCGCCGGTGTGGATGTTCTGGGCAATATTACGGATACGATTTCCTTTTCGGCGGGACATACCGAACACGCGGGGTATAAGGAGGATGAACGAACCATCCGCCGCGAAACCTATGCGCAACTTTCGAAATTATTCAACCTGCTGGATACGGTACACGGCAGCATTTCTTTCGGCGGAAACAGGATGACGATGATCAGATAACGGACAGCTTCACCAACCGTTTGTCCGGGAATATCGGCGGGTTCAATTTATCCAACGAACTGGAATACACGCACTACGAATATACCAGTGGCGATGACTTTGACGGCAATTTATCGATGACCAAAAAACTTTCTTTCGGGAATATTCGCGGCCGTTTGAATTATCAGATAAAACCTGCCAACGAATTGACCTCTGGCGAAGTGCAGTTCCAGACGGATCTTTCGGACCGGACAACGCTCGGTCTCGGTCTGACATCCGAATTTACGGGCGAACGGACCAAAACATTCCGTACAACGATTGATCACCGCTTTGATAAATTCCGCCTGGGTGCTTTGGCGGAATATGCGACCAGCAACGATATTCGCATCGGAATGAACGTCACTTATATTCTGGTTCAGACCACGCGGCTGGGGAATTATAAAATGACCAGTTCCACAACATCCTTGAACTCCGGTCAATTGCAACTCGTTCCCTTTGTCGATGCAAACGGCAATGGTACGTATGACGATGGTGAAAAAACCATCCCTGATGTCACATTCAAAAATATGAATCGCGGTACGAAGGCGACCAGCGATAAAGACGGGCAGGCCGTTCTGGATGGCATTGGTGTCAATTCCATTAACAAGGTGACGGTCGATACGAAAACACTTCCCGACATATATATGATGCCGGCGATCGACGGGCTTTCCGTGTTTGGAAAAACGGGGACGGGCGGGCCTCTCTATTATCCGGTCTCCGTGCTGGGTGAAATCAGCGGAATGTTGCAATATAAAGACGCCGGTACAGGAAAAACCGATACTCTGCCTGGCATTGAAATGATGCTGCTCGATGACAATGAAAAGGTGGTTGCCCAAACCTATTCCGAATATGACGGATTCTTTACGTTCCAATCGGTGCCGATGGGGCATTACACGCTCTATCTGCCGTCCTCGGAAAGCCTGTCCGGAAAATATAAGGGTGATTCGCCGGGACTTGAAATCACGCTCGATCCGGACAATACAGAACAATCAAATTTGGATCTATTGATTCAAAATGGTAATATTATGAGAACAGAAGGAATTAAAACTGACTGATATGTAAAAAGGGTGACTTTTTGGTTAGTAAAGTTTTAATTTTTTATTACTATTGTATGTGTATAGAGTATAAGAAATTTTAAGAATTAGAATTGCTAGGAGATGTGCATGTTGAAAAGTAAAAGAATCTTACTGCTTTCCGGAGCACTTGCGGTTGTCCTTCCTTTGAGCGCGATCGCTGCAACGACCAACATTGATGCCACGGCCACCTTCCTCGGGGCAATTACGCTGGGGAATGAGGTCGATATGGATTTTGATACGATCGAATTTTCTGCGGCTCCCGCGGGCGGTGACACGGCCTCGCTCGGAACCAACGGCAACATCACGTACGCCGGTAACTTTTCCGGTGCCGGTACGGGAATCGCCGGTGAGGTAGAGGTGACGGCCGGTACGGTCGGCCAGACGGTCGAAATTTTCTGTGATGCCACGGCAACGCTTGCCGAAGCCGGCGGCGGTACCATTGATGCTGTCGGGATCGAAGTGGATTTCGGTGCCGGTAGTGCTTACGGCAGCGGTTCGGGTTGTAACGGCGTTGCCGGTGCGGCGGCTGATACGTTGGTGTTGGCAGGCGGCGGTGCTGATGTTATCCTTCTTGGTGGACAGATCGACGGTGGTACAGCTGCCGGTTTCGTTGCGGGCGTATATAGCACGGCAACGGCTGGCGGTGACGACATTCAGGTCGATGTATTCTATCAGTAAGTAATCTCTTCTAACCCGTCTTGTTTTGGACTCATGATTCCATGAGGAGGCTTTATGCGCCTTAAATTCGGTAAATTTTTGTCAAGGCGTTCCTTGTCGGTGATGATGCTGACGGGGGTCGTTTTGACGGTTTTGCCGACCGGATTGCTCTGGGCTCAATCGAAACTCTACGTGAACACGCAAAACACGGCGAATGTCGATGCGCATGCCTTTTTTATGAAGGCCCTGCAGGTTGATGTGTCTTCGCGGATTACCGTTGTCAAAATACCCGAAATCATTTCCAACCAGATATTTATTCAGGTGCGCGGCGGGGCGAAGAACGATGCGTTGGTGGTGAATTGCAGCATCCAGAATGACGATGTTGCGACGCGACAGACCGCATGCGACGGGGGCGTTACCGATAAAAGTCAGCTTGTTATGAATGGCACTGTATTTTACAAAAGAATAAAACTGGACTATGTTCGGCAAACAGGGGGAAAAAACGTCGCAATCGACTTTACCTACCTGTAATTTTTTATTCTTTTGTCAGGCCGTTTTATGAAGATTTTTTTTCAGGTCATTGTACCGGCCCTTTTACTTCTTTTTGTTGCTGTTCCGGCGCACGCGCAACTGGCCGTGCTACAGGCTGATATTAATTTGGGAACATCGGACTCACCGGGCATAGGGTCCGGTTTCAATACGATTGGAACGAATGGTTCCATTTCCTACGCATCGGGATATTCGGGACCGGCGAGCGGAACGCCTGGGCGCATTCTCATCAACGGCACGGTAGGACGGCGGACGCTGATTTCTTGCGAGACGTCCAAAACGATGACGAATACGACCGGGACAAACGGGGCCACCAATCTCACCGCAACGCCGTTTTACGTTGTGCTTGGCACATCGAATGCTTCCAGCACAGGCATTTCTTGCAATGGTGGAACCAACGTGATCGATACCAATCTTCCGGCGGCGGCGGCGGACCGGACGGTGTTGGTCGGGATGCGGATGGATGTCACCAACGTCATGAATGGCGGGGTGTATAAACTTTCCAACAACGGCGCGGGAAAACTGGTCGTCACCATCCGCCAACAGGGGGGAGGGCCTCCCGTCTCAATCAACATTTCGGTTGATGCGAGTGCGGTCTTTCACAAGGATGTCTCTATAAGTTCAACGACCAATATGGATTTTGGGAAC
>CAYRDI010000060.1:5981-9147 GCA_964423095.1 uncultured Micavibrio sp. | reverse complement strand
TTTTTCGAAGAAGTCCAAAAGGCATAAAAAAATTCCTTTCAAAATAAATCCGATGAAGGAGAATTTATTTCGAAAGGAATTTGTTTCAATACAAAGATCGAGACAAATTTGCTACTTCCCAAAACAACGCCGAAGTTTGAGGGCGGACTGCGGCGTTGTCCTTGAAAGTAATGAATGGGTTCGCTTTACGGGGACATCCCCAGCATCGCTGCCATTCTCGGGTTTACAAGCCTCGCATGCGCGGCGCCCATAGCCCTTACTTTCCGTTGTCTCCCGAACCATGAAACTCCCGTTCCATTCGCCGGTTTGTGCGCTGTGGGCTTCTGTGCGGCCCCATTCATTGCGCGCGTCAGGTTCCTCATAAGAACCTCCCTTGGTTTTATGTATAGACGGTTATATCTCCGTCTTTATGATCCCAATGTAAGTGAAAAAAACACCGTCGTCAACAAAAATCGTACGAATGTTTGTAAAATTCAACTATAGAAGTAAATCTATAGTATACTATTAGTATATACAAAAACTAATCTGTATATTTCTACTTCGTTTTACATGAATACTGTAAATCTATAGTATGATTTAGCGGAATGGGGTTTCATAGACAGTAATCCCCCATAAGGTTCTTATGAGGGATGTCTGATATGAAAGCGGAATCAGGATTTAAGCGGTGAAGTCATTGAGCAGCATCATTTGCGCGGTGCTCAAGGATAGATTGCCGTACAGGTTCGCGGGCATCATTTGCCAGTCATTTTGCGCGGTTTGTTCCCCCGAATGGGCGATCCGGAGCAGCGAATCGGGCGAGGCGGGGCGTGTGGCCAGCAGGCTCGCCAGTTTTGCGAACGGATCGTTTTCGTACGGGAAGGCGATGGGCGATGTTTTTGCGGCCATCAGGGATTGCGTGCGGTCGTCATTCGCCGCCGTCATGATGGTTTGCGGTTGGTCTATGATGGTTCCGCCATCGAATTTTTTGTCGAAGTAGGCGTAAATCTCCCGCAAAGAGCGCGGCGCGCCGCTGCGTGAATCATAGAAAACACTGCGGTTTGTGCGCGCCTCTTTGGGGAAAAGGTCGGCGGCCGTCATGTTCGGGCTTTTCTTCATCGCATTCAAAAAGCCGGCCGCGCCGCCCGCACCCAGAAAGTGGGCGAGATAAAGTTCGGTGGAATCGATCTGCCCGCCGACATGGGCTTTGAGATAGTCGTAATTATCGCTCGCGAATTCTGCCGCCATGTAGGAGGCGATTTCGGGGTCTTTGCGAAGGTTCAAAATTTCTTTGCGCGCTTTGGAATCGGAGACCTTGCCATCGTCGTTGATCTTGTCGGCATAGGCGGAAAGGCCGTATTTATCGCCGTGGTTTTTCACCATCTTCAGCCAGGTGCTTTCGATAAACTGGAAAAGGCCGGTGGCGGAGCTGGTCTTCGCCTTCGCATTGGCATCGAAGGAGCTTTCGGCGGCAGCCTTTTCCATCAGGTAGGTAAAATTGACCCCCGTTTTCGCGGCCGCATTGCGGATGGCGTTATAGACGTCCCGCGGGACGGTAAAGGTGGATAACGCGCTGTTATTCAAAGGGTTTTGTGCCATTTTTACGCCTTTTTCGGGTGGCTTTCGTCTTTTGTCTCTCTCCCATACGTTTCAAGACCTGTGCCAGTTGGGGGTTCATTAAGGGCTCTCCCGTTACTATACTGGGAAGACGCCGATTCACCCCCGCCAGACCAAGGACGACCATGGCCGATTATTTCCCCCCGATTGCCGACCAGATGTTTACCCTGACCCGCGTGGTGGGTTTGGAAAAACTACCGGAACATCCGGATTTCGGGATTCTGGATGCGGATACGGTGGGCAGCATTCTGGAACCCGCGGCGCAGCTTGCGGGCGGCGTGCTGGCCCCCATCAACCATAGCGGCGACCGTGAAGGGAATGTGCTCAAGGACGGCGTTGTCACGACGGCGAAGGGATTCAAGGACGCGTACAAACAATTTTGTGAAGGTGGATGGAATTCCGTTGTGTTCGATCCTGCACATGGCGGGCAGGGCTTGCCGTGGCTGGTGGCGTTCGCGCTCCAGGAAATGTGGCAGGGCGCGAATTTATCGTTCGGTCTGTGCCCGCTGCTCAACCAGGGCGCGGTCGAGGCGATCGAGGCCCATGCGGGGGATGGAATTAAAACCACGTATCTTGAAAAGATGGTTTCCGGGACGTGGACCGGCACGATGAATTTGACCGAGCCGCAGGCGGGATCGGATCTGGCCGCCGTGCGTACGAAAGCCGTACGCGATGGCGATGTGTTTCGCATTTTCGGGCAGAAGATTTTTATCACGTATGGCGAACATGATTTTACGGACAACATCATCCATCTGGTGCTGGCACGGATCGAGGGCGCGCCGGATGGCGTGAAGGGTATTTCGTTGTTCGTGGTGCCAAAATTTTTAGAAGATGGTTCGCGCAACGATGTGATGTGCACGGGCATTGAACACAAGCTGGGCATTCACGCATCGCCCACCTGCACGATGCAATATGGCGATGTGGCCGGCGATAAAAAGGGCGCGGTGGGGTATCTGGTCGGCACCGAAAACGAAGGCCTGAAATATATGTTTACGATGATGAACAATGCGCGCCTGTCTGTGGGGTTGCAGGGCGTTGCGGTGGCCGAGGCCGCGTATCAACACGCGATGGCGTACGCGAAGGAACGGGTGCAGGGCGCGGCGCTTTCGAAAAAAGGCGCGGGCGCGGGGCCGATTGCGGATCACGCCGATGTCAAACGGATGCTTTTGTCCATGGGCGCGCAGATCGATGCTGGGCGCGCCATGGCGTATGAGGCGGCACTCTATCTAGACCTCGCCCGCGCGGGCGATGCGGCGGCACAGGCGCGGGTGGATGTGATGACCCCGCTGGTGAAATCATGGTGTACGGATATGGCGGTGGATGTCACATCGACGGGCGTGCAAATCCACGGCGGCATGGGATTTATCGAAGAAACGGGTGCCGCGCAGTTTTACCGTGATGCACGCATTCTTCCCATCTATGAGGGCACCAACGGCATTCAGGCCGCCGATCTGGTGTTCCGCAAAATCTTACGCGATCAGGGTGTGGCGTTGACCGCGTATATGAAAGAATTTTCGGATGTGATCGATGCGTTGAAAGCCGCAAAGGGCGATGATGCGCGTGTGATCCATGA
>CAYRDI010000060.1:0-5881 GCA_964423095.1 uncultured Micavibrio sp. | reverse complement strand
TTTTATGCCGAGCAGTTCTTACCGATCGCACAGGCGAAGGCGAAAAGCGTTTTGATAGGCGCGAAAACGATTACCGGTTCAACGTACTGAAATCCGTCGTGTTGGTGGATTTCTTTTTAACGGGGCGGTTTTCCGGTTTCTGGCAATATTGAATGGCATTTCCCAATATGCCACCGGTATAGGCAATGCCGGGTTCCGGATTGTTGTTGAAATTTCTGGCGGCACGGTTGGCGGCACAGGTGCAGATTTCCTTGTTATCCAGCCCCAGTTCAAAGGCAACCCCCATGACCGACATGCAGGTTTTATAATTATCGCCCGCGTAGGCTTCTTCGTTCACGCATTTTAGTTTCGGATTTTTTAAAATATCCTGATAGATCAACCCTTGCGGATACATCGGCCCGCGCTTTTCCCGCTGGATCAGGAACGCCCCGCCGATGCAGGCACAATTGTAATATAGGTTGGTCACGGGATTGGCCTGGCAGTCGCGGTATATGTATTGCGCTTCGTCTTCCATTTCATCTTGCGTCATGACGCCGTCATCCATCAGGTAATCGGTGGATTCCTTGATCCCTTCGGCGCGGGGTGCGGTCAGGGGGAGGATGCACAAAAGGGCAAGGAAAAGTACGAAGGTTTTCATAGGTTGATCATACCATATTTAAGCGCACGGTAAAAAGGACGCATAAAAAAGCCGGCAGAGAAATTACGCCGCAGCGACGGGGGTAGGGGCGGCCAAATGAGCGCGGGCCTGTTCAAAGCCGCGGTCGGATGGCGTGTAGGACGGTTTTTGAGACTGCCGCATTGTGACAATCGATTTTGCAACAACCGCCGTACCGCCCGCCGCCGCAAAGCCGAAGGTTGCGGACAGCAGGGGATGCCCCGTTCCGGCGGCATAGAGCGATGCCGGAAGGGAGGAGGCCGTGACCAAGGCGGCGGCCCCGTAGGCAAGGATTGCGCGGCCCTGATCATAAGATTTGGCAAGCGGTGTCAGGTATTCACGTTCACGTTCGTCACGAAGGCGGGCCAGCGCGGAAGAAAGGGACGCACGGCGTTCCCGTTCCCATTGTCCGCGCAATTTTTGAATGCGTTCCAGATCCATGACAGGGCTTTTGTCTTAGGCTGATTAACTTGCCGGATTTGGCCAAACAGGCGGTTCATAATGAAACTGAGAGGCTTTCCTTATGGCGGCATCCGTCGGTGTGTAATGGCTCTTATTTGTTTCAAGGACGCGACCATTGAATTGATGGCTCAGTAAGACGGTCGTGACATTGGAGATGGCGGCAACGCCGGCCAACGCAACATGTCCTTGCGATCCCGCTGCTATGGTTGCGATAGGCAACATGGCAGATGCAAGGGAAAATGTGTTTGCCCAAAAACCGAACCGGCTTCGGTCAATCTTTGTGGCTTCTAATAGCAATGTATCGTAGCTGCCCATAGTAAACTCCTTATGACGTTTGTTTTACGCCGCGGATTTGCCGCGGATTTTGTTCCAAAGATCCTGGAACCCCGTACCGGCGGTGGTGGTTTGCGGCGCGGCATCCCTGGCGTTTTCGTTCTGGCCCTGCATGCGTTTCATGCGGTCTTCGAGGGCCTTTTGTTTGGCCATGCGGGCACGTTCTTCACGCTGGCGCAGTTCTTCTTTCAGCTCTTCGGCCTGTTTCTGGCTGTACTGGCTGGTGATCAGGATCTGTTGCGATTGTTTTTGCCACAGATCACGCTGGCCGCGCATGTCTTCAAGCTGTTCGCGGGTGATGTCGAGCTGTTCTTCCAGTGCCTTCACGCGCATTTTCAGCCGTTCAATTTCCAGCATGTCGGCGGCACGTTGCAGTTCGGCCTGTGAACTGGTGGTTTCTTTTTGGGCGGTGTCGCCGTTCTGGGGCAGAAGGCCGAAAACGCGGTCAAGTTCCGATGCGTCGATCAGGCGGCGGCCGTTGCCGTCAACCTCGAAGGACAGCTTGCCGCTGTTCATCGCGCGCTGGATGGTGGATTTGGAACGTCCGGTCAGTTCTGCCGCGCGTTGCGCGCCTACTTTCGCCATGGCTTCTTCCTTTGTTTGTAGATTTTCCCTATTGCTTAGTTATTTTCCATACGCTTGTTCAGGAGCCGCGTCAATCTTTGCCATTGGGCCCCCGAAAAAAGATGTGCGTAAATGAACGGCAGCCAGCCTTTTTTGCGCCATTCGAGGAAGGTTTTGTCGTCCAGCTCCGCCAGTTTCTTTTCATCGACGATGCGGAAACCGGAGAAGTTGATACGTTTGCCGGCCCCGATGCCGATTTCGGCCTGACGATCCACCAGCAGGCCGGATTTGGCCAGTGCTTTGCCAAACTCAATCGTGTGCTGGGCGGCGGCATGGTAGGATTTGCAGAATTCGAGCGCGTTGGAGGCCAGTGTCGTGGGCTTTCCTTCCGCATCGAAGAATTTCTGTTCGCCGCCGTCTTCGATGGTGGAATCATCGTAATCGATGCACAAGGACAGCTGGTCATTCCCCGGCATTTCCGAAAAGATAAACGGATAGCGGCGGATATAGGCGGGGATGTAGGTATCGGGTTCCCATTCGCCATTGGGTTGCAGGAACAGGTTTTCATTGTCGCGCAGGCCCATGATGGCCACCGGCGTCCCCGTTTCATCGGGCGAAAAAGCGATGGGGTAGAAATGGCAGATTTGCGGCAGTTCGATCAGATTGACCGGAACGGCATTCACGCCCTTGGTAAAGCCCAGTCCGAAATCCTTTTTCAATGCAAGATTGGCGTGAACCTTGGCGTCCAGCGGGGTGGGTTTTTTATAAAAAAGCGGCATCAGGGGCGCATCGGGTTTTTTGGCGGCGCCGTCGGCGGATGTTTTCGACATAAATGAGGTTCCCAATCAATGTATAGAAGACAGTTATCAGCGGTTATAACAGCCCGCAGAGGACTTAAAAAGCCCCAACCCGCGCGTGGAAGCGAAAAATAATACCCATGCCATTTACATAATTTAGCAACACCCGTGGCCCGGACCAATAATTTCTTTTTTTGAAGATGCAAATACTCTAGGTTCAGGCCATTCAGGCATGGATAAAAAACCAGCAAGGGGTGTTTAGATGCGGATCGGTGTTGTCGGAACGGGATATGTGGGGCTGGTATCCGGAACATGCTTTGCAGCGTTCGGGACGGAAGTCGTCTGCGTGGACAAGGATGCGGGCAAGATCGAACGCCTGAAACAGGGCATCATGCCGATTTACGAACCCGGCTTAGAAGAACTGGTCGAAAAACAGGTTGCTGCGGGGCGTCTATCTTTTACCACCGATTTGAAAGAGGCGGTTGCGAACGTGGATGCCGTGTTCATCGCCGTGGGTACGCCATCGCGCAAAACGGACGGCCATGCCGATCTGACATACGTGTATGAAGCCGCGCGCGAAATCATCGCGAACGTGAAGGGGTATGCGGTTCTTATCACAAAATCAACCGTGCCTGTGGGTACGGCGCGCGAGATTGAAAGCATTGTCCGCGAGATGGGCCGTGAAAAGGACATTGATGTCGCATCGAACCCCGAATTTTTGCGCGAAGGCGCGGCGATCGAGGATTTCATGCGGCCCGACCGTGTGGTGGTGGGAACGTCTTCGGAGCGTGCGACCGAAGTGATGCGCGCGCTGTATCGTCCGCTCTTCCTCAACGAAACGCCGATCGTCTTCACATCACCCGAAACATCGGAAATCATCAAATATGCGGCGAACGCGTTTCTGGCCACCAAGATTACGTTCATTAATGAGATCGCGAATTTGTGCGAAGCCGCCGGTGCTAATGTTCAGCATGTGGCAAAGGCGATCGGCCTTGACGGGCGGATCGGTTCCAAATTTCTGAATGCCGGCCCCGGCTATGGCGGGTCATGCTTTCCAAAAGATACGCTCGCGCTCACGCAAACGGGCCGAAAATTCGGGGCACCGCAACGCATTGTGGAATCGGTTGTTGAAATCAACGCCGACCGTCAGCAGCAGATGGCGCAAAAAATCGTTGCTGCGTGCGGCGGATCGGTAAAAGGGAAAAAGATCGGTGTGCTCGGCATCGCCTTCAAACCCCAAACGGACGATGTGCGCGATGCGCCGAGCCTCGTGATCATTCCGATCCTGCAAAAGCTGGGAGCCACGATTGCCGCGCACGATCCGGTTGCGAAGGAACAGGCCGAAAAAATTCTTGAAAGCGTCACATGGGAAGACGATCCCTATGCCGTGGCGGTGGATGCCGATGCATTGGTGATCATCACGGAATGGAACGAATACCGCCAGCTCGACCTCAAACGTATTGCAGCCAGCATGAAGGACAAAACGCTGGTCGATTTGCGCAACATCTACAAAATGTCCGACATCGAACCGCACGGGTTCCGATATGTTTCGATCGGTCGTCCCGATGTTGCGGCGGGTGAGGGCGCATCCACAAAAATCCGCGCGGTTAAATAACAAATCCATGAGTAAGTTGTTCGATCACCCGCAGGCGTTTTGCAACATGTTGCAACGCGTGGCACAGGAGGCGGGGGAAATCATCCTTGGTCATTTTGAAGAGGGCATGGCCTTTCACCATGACATCAAGGCGGACGGCACACCGGTCAGCATCGCCGACCGCGATGCGGAAATCCACATCCAAAAAGCATTGGCCGGGCTTGGCATTCCCGTTGTGGGTGAAGAAACCGCCGCCGATGGCATTGAATACAATCTATCGGGCGGGCGGTATTTCCTGATCGATCCCCTGGACGGTACCAGGGAGTTTATCAAAGGCGGATCGGAATGGACAATCAATATCGCCTTCATCGACAACAACATTCCCGAAATCGGGATTGTTTATGCCCCTGCGCTAAACCAATTGTTTTACGCCTATGGGCCGGAAACGGCCACGCGGGTGAATACGCAGACCGGGAAGGAAAAGCAGATTCACACCCGCCGCCCGTTAAAATCGGGAATCACGATTGCCGCCAGTAAGAACAGGGATCGAGAACAAGTAGAAGCGTTTGCGCAAAATTACCATGTGCAAAAAACGGTGCGGATCGGCAGCGCTTTAAAAATATGTGCCATTGCCGCGGGCGATGCCGATATTTATCCGTGTTTTGGCCCAACATGTGAATGGGATACAGCGGCGGGGCAGGCGGTTTTACACGCCGCGGGCGGCGTTCTGGAATCCATGAATGGTGCGCCATTGATGTACGGCAAGACAAAAGACGGATTCAAAAACCCGTCTTTCGTAGCCCGCACGGCGGATGTCCCGTTGATTCTGCCCTAAAGCTACGGTGCGGGATCAGAAGGGCCGCCGGATTTGTTTGCGGGCTTTTGTTGTGGTTCTTGTGCATTGTCATTGGCACGGCCTGCTTCAAGCCATGTGTAAAGTTTTCGGCCCGCGGCAAAGCCGACTGCGCCGCCAACCAAGCCGCCAATACCAATCCCGAACAGGCCGGCGCGCACGCCCCACAGGCCGCCGACCTTCATGCCGAGCGCGGCACCGGCGATCCTGTCTTTTCCCACCGTTTCTTCAACGTAAGCGTATCCCTTGCCCAGCGCATCGCGTCCCGCGTTGATGCCGTCCCGCAAATCATCGGTCACTTCCTTTGCCGCGGTTTTTAGTTCTATTCCGGCTTCATTAAACGCGGTTTTGATTTCGCCGGTAATTTCTTCCAGATAGCCTTTTTCTTTTTTCTCGTTCATCGTATCACTCCATGTTCAAAGTCGGGTTCGATACTTGTCCCGTATCGATTGTCTTGTTGATTTCGTTTTGTGTAAGGGGACGGCAGGAAACGTCATAGACGTTCTGGTACCATTCGGCGCGTTTGAAGAGCCATTTGAGGCTTTTGAAATAAATACCGTAGCCTTCGACATGACACGCCGCGTTTTGCGCCGGGATATTGGCGAAGACATCTTCTTCGGGAT
>CAYRDI010000059.1:0-9437 GCA_964423095.1 uncultured Micavibrio sp. | reverse complement strand
CGTTTCGGGCCATCCAGAACAAAACCTTTTCAATGCATAAAAAACGATCTCAGCCCATAAAGGCCATGTAGTTTCGCTTTTTACCCATCTGTGCCGGATGTTTAAACCCGAAGGTCCCAGGCAGTCTTGGACAGGAAGTTCGGAGGCTTTATAGGGGGAAATAAAGGCCTTGGTCAAGCTTTTTTAAGGTCGAAAACCTAATCCCACGCCTTTCAAGGCCGCATGAACCGGGCGGGTGGACAGAATCTCCACCTCATCTCCAACTTTTATCCGGTCACTAAATATGCCCAAACCCCGCGGAATGGCGTTTTGCCCAAAGAAAACCCCTTGAATCCCCTCCCCCTTACCGCGTCTTAACAGGGTAAGAGTTTGTAGAGGCTCTTTTCTGCCTGTTTCGCCCGTTTCTTGATTGATGGTTGTCATCACACATCGCGCACAGGGCTTGACGATTTCGAACTCAACCTGACCAATCCGAATATGATGCATGACATCTTCTTCAAATGGTGCAGTACCACTCAATATAATATTGGGTCTAAAATCTTGATGAGAAACACCTGCTCCATCTTGAAAATGTTCTCGCAAAGATAAAAAAGACGATGAAGACGTTATTAAGGCGGGATACCCATCTGCAAAGCTGGTCGTATCGCCCTCTTGGCCGTATGTAGGATCAACCGCGCGCGGGGCGCGATCAGGGTAGAACATAAGTCTTACGGGCCTATCCAGATACTCGGAAAAGTAATAGGCCGCCTCTTCGCCTGCATCAATTCCATGGCACTGGCTTTTCCAGACGCTGACAGGATCAATATTTGCCCCCGCATTAGGCCATCGTTCTTTAAAATTTATGCCATTGGGCAAAGAGAATTCAAAAAATATACCTTCGCGGTCTGCCACAACTTCTGTTTTGACTTGGCTTAAACCAGAGCATCCTTTTTCTCTTTGAGAAATAAACTTTCCTTTTTCATCGCCCTCCGCATGTACCAACATGCACATCCGGTCATATTCCAATCCTGTTTCATGAACAGTAACTTCGCCATATGAATGCGTTATCCCCTTTCCTGATTTCAAAGGATAAGTAATGATCTGTTCGACTTTAATACTCATTCAACACTCCTGGAATTTAAAAACCCCGCGTGATGCGGGGTTTTTTTTAAATTTGCTTCGTTTATGCCGCGGCTTTGGCGGACTGCAAGTCGAGCTTCAGGCCCGGGCCCATCGTCGACGAAAGGGTCACTTTCTTCATGTAGGTACCTTTTGCGCCGGCCGGTTTTGCCTTTTGAATGGCATCGAGGAAGAAAGCGATGTTTTGCACCAGTTTCTTTTCATCGAACGATGCCTTGCCAACGCCCGCCTGAACAATCCCGGTCTTTTCAGCGCGGAATTCGATCGAGCCTGCTTTTGCTTCCGCCACGGCCTTTTTGACATCCGGCGTTACGGTGCCCAGTTTCGGGTTCGGCATCATGCCTTTGGGACCCAGAACCTTTGCCACCTGCCCGACCAGACCCATCATGTCCGGCGTTGCAATGCAGCGGTCGAAGTCGATCTTGCCACCCTTGATCTGTTCGATCAGGTCTTCGGCACCGACGATGTCTGCACCAGCGGCTTTGGCTTCTTCGGCTTTTGCATCGCGGGCGATCACTGCCACCCGGACTTTTGCGCCCGTCCCATTCGGGAGCGAGATCACGCCGCGCACCTGTTGATCCGCATATTTCGGATCGATACCAAGGTTGAGCGAGATTTCGATGGTTTCATCGAATTTACGCCCTTGCGCACAGTCTTTCAAAACCTTGACGGCTTCTTCGATCGTGTAGGCTTTGCCTGCTTCAACCTTTGCAGCAATTGCTTTGTTTTTCTTTGTGTTTGCAACCATATTAGCCCTCCACCACTTCGATGCCCATGGAACGTGCGGAGCCTTCGATAATGCGCATTGCGCCTTCGAGGTCTTTTGCGTTCATGTCGACCATCTTGTCTTTCGCAATTTCTTTTACTTGCGATTTCTTGATGGCCCCGACGATGTCTTTGCCCGGCAGTTTGGAACCGGATTTCAGTTTCGTCGCTTTTTTGATGTAGTAGCTGTTCGGTGCCTTCTTCGTGATGAAGGAGAACGAACGGTCTTTGAACACCGTGATCACAACCGGGATCGGCATCCCTTTTTCCATGGATTCCGTTTTGGCGTTAAAGCCTTTGCAGAATTCCATGATGTTCACACCATGTTGACCGAGAGCCGGTCCGATCGGCGGGGACGGGTTTGCCGCACCAGCCGGAATGATCAGGTTGATATAACCTGTGATTTCCTTTGCCATTGTATCCTCGTAACAAAAGGGTTTTAAACGAGGTTTGTGGTACGGCCCGGAACATGGACTTTAAATGTCCGAAAGCCTCCCACAACCTTTAATGGCAGCGACAATTAAGGAATTTAGGGAGAGATTGCAAGGAAAATCCGAAAGATTACCGAATACCTGCATCCAGCGGGATCCTGTGATAGCCACCGGTTTGCCGATGCTCGGCTTCGGTTTTGGCTATCCCGCTCAGGGTTAGCGGCTTGCCGTTTTCCTTGACCCGCCAAGGATCAAAGGCTTTCTGCACGGCCGGCCCCAAAGGGGGGACAACAGGAGGCGGCGGATAGGGCACACGGTAGCGAACAGCCATAAAATTTTTTCATAAAAGGGCATTGTTGGGACGGGCGACCACCCGTTTCATAATCATGACCGATTCATGCAAAATATGCAATACTGATATGTTCAAAATGAAAGTTATTTACGGATGATGTCCGTAGCCGCGGCATTGCCGTAGAGGCCGATGGTCGGGATGATCCGTCCAGCGGATGATGTCCGGCTCTGGCGGAGGACCAACTCCCAAGGGGCCAGCGTTTTGGCAGGTTGGTCATTCGCAGTGGCGTTTTTGACATCGTGGATGGTTTTCATTTTTTTGCTCCGTTCTCTGTTCAACGAAGTGCACTTTAATCGAAATTCTAAAGTCGCTCCAGAAAATGATGTGCTGCACGCGCTCGCAGCAACGCAGGCGCAAAAAACCCGCTCTGTTCGGAGCGGGTTTTTTAAAACACATATCCAAAAACGGATTACATCTTTTCGACCTGATTGTATTCCAGTTCGACAGGCGTCGCACGGCCGAAGATAGACACGGAAACCTTGAGCTTCGCTTTTTCTTCGTCCACTTCTTCGACAACGCCATTGAAAGATGCAAACGGGCCTTCGGAAACTTTGACCTCTTCGCCGATCTCGAACGTCACGGAAGGTTTCGGGCGTTCGACGCCTTCTTGCAATTGTTGCAAGAGGCGCGCGGCTTCCTTTTCGCTGATCGGAACGGGCTTGTTTGCAGCACCGAGGAAGCCTGTGACCTTCGGCGTATCCTTGACCATGTGCCAGACATCATCGTTCATATCGAGTTTCGCCAGAACATAACCTGGATACACTTTGCGTTCGGTGTTGACCTTCTGGCCGCGTTTGACTTCGATGACTTCCTCTTTGGGAACCATGATGTCCTCAACCTTGTCTTCCAGGCCCTTTTTCTTTGCCTTGTCCTTGATGGTTTCGGCGACCTTGTTTTCAAAGCCTGAATAAACGTGCAGTACATACCAGCGCATTGCCATGATGGAATATCCTCTTATCGATTAACGTGTGCCAAGACCCAGAACCAGCGAAACCAGCCATGCCAGAATCTGGTCGGACAAATACAAAAAGATCGACGCCATCGTCACCATGATGAACACAGCGATGGTCGAAGCGATCGTTTCCTTGCGGGACGGCCATGTAACCTTTTTGGCCTCCTGCTTGACTTCTTTGAAATATTGAACGGGTCCACTGCCGGACATGGTATCAAACCTTTTTTGTTGTTTCGTTTTCCCCAGAGGTTCGCAGGCCCGCGGGGGCTTTTTCGATCCTTGCATTTAAGGGAGACGGATGGATTGATACCCCATAGGCAAAGCAATGCCAATAGAAAAATACATTTCTTTTATATTTTCATAATGTTAAATTCGCGGGGTACGGGCTTCGCGGGCCCAGTTTTCCAGCACCCCCGCCCTTTTGCCAAAAAAATGATCTTCGCCGTCAATCCGCGTGGCCGTGAACGCCGCCGCCGCAAAGGCCGTTTTCATGGCCGCGATATGTGCGGGCTGCACGAGCGAATCCTCCCCCGCCGTAACCAGCGATACCCGTCCGTGGAAATTTTTTGCGGCCCCACCAGCATCAGCCTTTATCCATTCATTCCAACAATCGTAAGGCGCCGTAAAAGAACGTCCCTGATCGTTTGTGAACCCTAAACCACCGTTAGATTTCCAGTGCGCCATTATGCCCGGCGTTCCTTTTTCGATGCCTTCTTTAAAAAAGCGACCGGAAAAAATCGGTGCCACCAGATAAAGCATATCGACATCCGGATTCCTTGCCGCCTGTATGATCGCACTGAACCCGCCAAGACTGTACCCTGCCAGTTGTAACCTCGGGTGAAACCAGTTCTGTTCTTTCGTCCATCCAACCACGGCACCCAGATCAGCGGCATGTTTTGAAAAGGTAAAACGTTCAATGTTACCGCCACTATCATTCAGGCAATCCGTTGTATTCGGCAAAACCGTCACAACATTGGATTCGCAAAAAACTTTTGAAAGCCGTTCGATCACAGGGGAAAGTATAGAACCGCCATAGCCGTGATGGATCACGATGGTGGCGCAAGGATTTTCGGGCACCAATACCTTGACGTTCAGGGATTGACCTTGCTGGCTTAAACATTGTTCGTTGAGCGTATACACAGCGTTCTTGTTTGCACCTTTTCACAATACTGACAAGAAAAATCCCCCGAATCGGGGGATTTTAAGGTATTTCAAAGCGTTGTTACGAGGCCAGAATGTTTTTGAACTGCCACGGATCGCTTTCATCGATCAGTTCGTCAAAGAGCTTCCAGCGGTGCGCGAGCGGCGTCCAGTTGGTATAGTGCCCTTCGACCGGGCCCAGATATTGTTTCTGCACTTCCAGGCAACGGACATGGTCCATCTCGTCCGCCTCCACGATCCCGGCATTCGGGTTTTCCAATGCCCAGACCATGCCAGCCAGAACGGCGGACGTTACCTGCAAGCCGGTTGCGTTCTGGTACGGTGCCAGTTCACGCGTTTCTTCGATGGAAAGACGCGATCCGTACCAATAGGCGTTCTTCGCATGACCGAAAAGCAGCACACCGAGTTCATCGATCCCGTCCGTGATTTCATCTTCGTCCAGAATTTCAAACGTGCTTTGCACCTTGCCGCTGCCGAAGGTTTCATGCATCGAAAGCACCGCCAGATCACACGGGTGATAGGCGTAATGACAGGTCGGGCGATATTCCGGATTATCCCCTTCCCCGACCGTGTAGTAATCGGAAATGGAAATCGCTTCGTTGTGCGTGACCAAAAACCCATATTGCGGGCCCGGTGTCGGGCACCATGTGTGAACCTTTGTGATGGCACCGGGTTCATCCAGATAGATGGCTGCTTTGCAGCCGTCCTTATGACGGTGCGCGTTCGGCGGCATCCATTTTTCGTGGGTGCCCCAGCCCAGCTCGGCAGGCTGGAATCCTTCGGCGATAAAGCCCTCCACCGACCATGTGTTCACGAAGGTATTAATCGGCTTGGACCAAGTCGCCCGTTGCGTATCGCGCTCAGCAATATGGATCCCCTTTACACCGACCAGTTGCATGAGTTTTGCCCATTCTTCGCGCCGTGTCGGCACTTCGACATTCAGGCCCGTATCCTTGGCAATGGTCAACAGAGCCTCTTTTACAAACCAGGACACCATGCCGGGATTGGCCCCGCAACAGGACACCGCCGTTGTCCCACCGGGATTTCCGCGTTTTTCTGCCAGAAGCTGTTCCCGCAAAACATAGTTGGTGCGGGCAGCGTTGTTGCCGGTTTCATTTTTGAAATAGAACCCCGGCCACGGCTCAACGACGGTATCAATGTACAAAGCCCCGATTTCGCGGCAATGTTTCATGATGTCCACGGAGCCCGTATCAACGGACAGGTTCACGCAAAATCCCTGACCACCGCCTTCGGTTAACAAGGAGGTAAGGATTTCCTTATAATTCTCTTTGGTGATTTCAGCATTCACAAAATTGATGCTGCGCTGTTTTAAAAAGTTTTCGTAGGTAACTTCGGGGTCGATGACCGTCAAAAGGTCATAGTCAAATTCAAAGTGACGTTCGATCAATGGCAGGACCCCGCGTCCGATAGAGCCAAAGCCGATGATGACGATTGGGCCGCTGATGCGGCCATAGACCTGATAGAGTGGGTTCATTCCTGGGGATCTCCTCTTAACTTGTTCAAACAAATGTTGCGTATGTCATAAATGACCCCGCGATACAAACATTTTTTGACCCCGAAAGACGGGTTTTTCAGAAGGCTTCGTCTTCGGGCTCGCCGCGCTCCGGGCGCGGCAGGGACAGGCTTTCAAACACCGTGTGGCTTTTACCGTCCGAATGGATTAGCTCGATGTCTATTCTATCGGACAAAATCCGCAAAATGTTATACCCGTTCGGCTGACCGCGAAGACGCGTCGAGGTTGCAGAACCGGCCCCCACCATGGCCGGCCCGTGACCGTCCGGGTCTGGAAAAACGGCCGCGTGGTGGATATGTCCCGTGAGGACCAGATCGACCTGCTGGTCCTCAAGCGCACCCATCAAATCCGTTGATCCCCAGACGATCGTGTCAATCGGGGCCGCGCTGAAATTCATCAAAGGGTGGTGACAGACCAGTATCCGGGCCTTGTCGTGCGGGACTTGCTTGAACTGACGGTAGACGAATTCCACCTGTTCGCGCGAAACCATACCGTTTGCCCAATTCCAGTGCGGCAAGATCGGTCGCGCCGTGTTAATGCCGACGATGTAGAAAGAGTCGTGTTCGTAAACACTGTCGGTAACCGGAAAAATATAATCACGGTAACGCTTCATCGGATCCGTGAAACGCTCCCATACATGATACCGCGAGATGTCGTGGTTCCCCGGCACACAAAAGACCGGAACATGAATATTTTGAAGGAAGTCTTGCGCCTGTTTGAATTCCTTTTTGCTGGCAACTTGCGTAAAATCCCCGCTAAGCACCAAAAGATCGGGGTTCAACCTTTCGACCTCCTGCCGGAATATATCGATGGATCCTGCAGACTCCCTGCCGAAATGAAAATCCGAGGCATGAAGAATAACGCTCACGCGGCAAGCTCCAACCGCAGCACCGGCAACGATGCCCGGCGGATGGTGAAATGTAGTGGCGGTTTCATCATCTTTGGTTCCCCGTCCAGTGAAACAAGAACTTCCTCTTCTGTGGTATTTACTATCAATTCATCGATTTCGAAAGACTTTATATTTTCTTGTTCCTGCCAGCTTCCCTGCAACACGCCGATGGCCATGCGGATACCATCCAACATATCCTCAGGCGCGGCGGAATAAACGGCCAGCTTTCCAGCCTTTAAATCCGGTCTTGAAAATCGTTCCTGGGGGTTTTGCGGATTTCCTGTAAAGGCATTGTTGCTGACAATCAAAGACGTTGTATCGAGGGAATATCCCACATCATAATCTCCGACCTTCAAATTCAATCTCTTTTTCTCACCGCCGGCAAGACCGCGACACATCATCGAAACAAAACGTGCCATGGTATCGAACGTAATTTCGTTTCGAAGTTCTTCACGTAAAACCGCCCCTTCGGGAACCACACCGATCACCGCGCTGCATAAAAACGGTTCTCCGTTCAACACACCGACATCCATAATATCGGGCACAAAACCGTTTATTTTATCCATGGTTTCTTCAAAGCTGGATAGAGCCCCCAAATCCTGGGCCAGTAAATTCATGGTACCCAGCGGAAGCACGGCGAATGGTATACCTCGATCCACCAAAACGGATGCCGCCGCCACGGCCGTCCCGTCGCCGCCACCGATGATCACCCCTTGGGAATTTTCTTTTACAATCTCGCCAAGACACGTCCCTATATCGGGCGCATCAAGCCAGTAAATATCTTCATCCGCCATAGACAAACGATCCTTTAAAAGGATCTGAATCCGTTCTTGCCCCAGTTTGAGAACGCCGCCGCTGGTTTTGGTAATATAAGCCTTGAATTTACCCATGTATCACAAACGGTTGATACTGGGGGACGGTTCCAAAGGGCGGCAGAAAAAGAGAACGTGGCAGGGGCAACAGGGCTCGAACCTGTGGCCTGCGGTTTTGGAGACCGCCGCTCTACCAACTGAGCTATACCCCTTCAGGTGGAACCTATCTAAACAAAAAGTAACAGGATTTCCAGTCCAAAATGGCCGCAGGGCCGGAACGTCTCAGCGGGGGGCGGCAAGCAGATTGAATTCCGGCACTTTCAGCCGGCGGGCAGCATGCCGCATGACCTTATCATCCTTCAAAACGGCAGCCAGATGGTTGTAGCCCGGCGTGGGTTTGGATGTAAGATTAACCGTCAAGGCACCAGAAAACCGCTCCATTAATTTGTCAGATACATCATTTAGTGCCGCTGGATCGCCATGTATCAATTCCGGTTCAATTTGCAAAATGGAGTATTGATGGCCATCGAACGTGATCCCTCTCCCCCGGTCAATCCCAAATTCAACAATTGTATTGGCATCGCCATCCGGGCGGCACCAGATGCGCGTGCGCACCGTGGCCAAAAGCTGAAGCGGACGAAAGTTCGCCACATCCAAACTGTCCGACAAAAACCCGGCAAGTTTTCCATTGCCATCCAGAGTTTCTGCTTCAAAACTGGGTATGGAAGAGGCGATCCGGCCCGAAATTTCTATACGGTGAAACGTGTGGTCTTTACTGGTTGCAGGTCCACCGATTTTAACAACCTGTTTAAAAGGTTTTTTGTGCCCGTGTTCTGTTGGTCCTGGATGTTCGATCCGTACTTCTACACCGCAATGAAAGCCATCGAGCATCGGCGTATCATAATAGAGACGAAACCTTCGGGGGGTTACCTGCCGCGCGTACTCAACCGGATAACCGTTTATAAGGTCTGATGATATATGAATTCCCGATGGAACATCACAGGTGAGGTGATTGGTATTTAACAGTTCAAAGTAAGGATCATCGACAATATAACTTTCAACATCCTTTAAAACGGATTCATCCCGAGCATCCAGCTTTTGTTCCGGCTCAAGATAAACACCCATCGCCGCAGAACCCAAAAGTCTTTTAAGACCAGCTTCAAATTGCTTTTTTCGATGCGGCATTTACAAAACCTGAATATACACAGCCATTAAAGTTTCTATAAAACATGACCGTATATCCCACTTTTTGATTTGAAAATGCAAGAAAAAAGGCCGGAATTTCTTCCGACCTTTGAATTTCGTAAGTTAACTGATTAAATTAACACTATTCTTTAATTTTGGCGACGACGCCTGCGCCGACGGTGCGTCCGCCTTCGCGGATAGCGAAGCGAAGACCTTCGTTCATGGCGATCGGTGCGA
>CAYRDI010000058.1:0-9808 GCA_964423095.1 uncultured Micavibrio sp. | reverse complement strand
AAAATGCGGCAACCCGCCCGCGGGTGGGTTGATAATGGCGGTTTCACCGGGTTTAGACAAAAACGCGCCGCTGCCATGACCGGAATCTTCGAAACTGATATACCCCGCCGCGCCCAGGCCACCATGCCGCGATTTTTCCGCCCGCGCCCGGGTCGCCTCCAAAAGGGCATTCATCGATCCTTTATCGTCGGCCGGTTTTTCCACGAAAAGCCTTTCTTCACATTTACGCCTGACCTATGCTAAATCACTTTTTCGCAAAAAACCAACGCAAGGGCACATAAATGGCTTCCTATCAGTATGTTTTCGTAATGAACGACATGAAAAAGACGTTTTCGAACGGAAAAACCATCCTGAACGGGATTACCCTGAGCTTTTTTCCGGGGGCCAAAATCGGCGTTCTGGGCCCGAACGGCGCCGGGAAATCGACCCTTTTGAAAATCATGGCCGGCGTGGACAAGGAATTTCAGGGCGAAGCCTGGGCCGCCGAAGGTGCCAAAGTCGGTTATCTGCAACAGGAGCCGCAGCTTGATTCCAGCAAAACGGTTTTTGAAAACGTCATGGAAGCCTTGAAAGAAAAAAAGGCGAAAGTTGATCGTTACAACGAAGTCGCCGGATTGATGGCCGACCCCGATGCGGATTTTGATGCGCTCACCGAAGAAATGAGCAAACTGCAAGATGAAATCGATGCGGAAAATCTCTGGGAACTCGACCGCACCATCGAAATGGCGATGGATGCGTTGCGTTGCCCGCCCGCCGATGCGGATGTCAAAAATCTATCGGGGGGTGAAAAACGCCGCGTGGCTCTGGCACGCCTGCTGCTTGAAAAACCTGATCTGCTTTTGCTTGACGAACCGACCAACCACCTGGATGCCGAAAGCGTGGCATGGCTGCAACGCCACCTCAACGAATACAAGGGCACGGTCGTCATGGTCACGCACGATCGGTACTTCCTTGACAATGTCACGGGCTGGATTTTGGAGGTGGACCGCGGACAGGGCATTCCCTATGAAGGCAATTATTCCGCATATCTGGATAAAAAACGCAAGCGTCTGGAGCAAGAAGCCAAGGACGAAGCCAACCTTGCCAAAACGGTGGCACGCGAACTGGAATGGATTCGCCAGACACCCGAAGGGCGCCGCAAAAAATCCAAGGCGCGCGTGGCCGCGTTCGACGATCTGGTGGCCCAATCCGAAAGCAACAGCGTTCGTTCAACGCAGATCGTGATCCCCGCACCCTTCGAAAGGCTTGGCCAGAACGTCATCGATGTCAAAGACATCAAAAAAGGTTACGGCGATAAATTGTTGATCGACGGGCTTTCCTTCAAACTTCCCCCCGGCGGCATCGTCGGCGTCATCGGGCCGAACGGCGCGGGGAAAACCACACTCTTTCGTATGATCACAGGAACGGAAAAACCGGACGTGGGCAGCTTTGTGGTGTCCGATACCGTCAAGCTCGGCTATGTCGACCAGAGCCGCGATTCTCTGGATGACAACAAAACCGTCTGGGAAGAAATATCGGACGGGCTCGACATTCTTAAACTTGGCAAAATCGAAATGATGAGCCGGGCCTACGTTGCCTCTTTCAACTTCCGCGGACCCGACCAACAAAAGAAAATCGGACTGCTGTCCGGCGGGGAACGCAACCGCGTGCATCTGGCCAAAATGCTTAAAAGCGGCGCGAATGTTCTCTTGCTCGACGAACCCACCAACGATCTGGACACAGAAACCCTTTCCGCCCTTGAAGAAGCCCTCGAACAGTTTCCGGGCTGTGTGGTCGTCATTTCCCACGACCGTGCCTTCCTCGACCGGCTGGCCACCCACATCCTGGCCTTTGAAGGGGATTCCCACGTCGAATGGTTTGAGGGGAACTATGAGGATTACGAAAAGGATTACAAACGCCGTTACGGCGAAAACGCCTCCCCGCACCGCATCAAATACAAGCCCCTGCGGGCCGCTTGAGGGATTTTTTCATATTTCCCTGTTTTAACAAACGGATATGACATTCGTTCATATTTAATTATTGATTATGGCAAATATGAACCGGCACTGCCCCATTCCTGCCGAAATTCGCATTCGCCAAACCCGCTATGCTATTATTTAAGCACGAAGAAGCGGGAATTTGGGTTATACTGGCACAGGGGCAATCTTGAACGTCTATGGCATCTAACACACAGAAAATAAACGCAAAAAGCGTCCTTTCTTACACGCTTTTACCGGGAATCATCCCCCGGGCGAAGGAATTTGCCGGATCGGGTTTTGGCTACCTGGCATTCCTGTTCGCCTGCGCTTACCGGGCGGTGCGCATCCTTCCCCCGACCCATCCCTATGTGAACCCTGCCAATATCGGAAAATTCGGGCTTTTGAATGTTGTCGGCGCGGCGGCCAACAATATCCAGTTTTCACGGAAAAACCTCGACCAAATCGTCATGTTTTTTGCGCTTTTATCCGCGCTCGTGATCATGTTCTTGCAATTCATTCTTTTGCTCGCCGCTTTTTTCAGTGGTCAGGCCTTCGCCAGTGCCGGGGCTCCAACCGGTTTTACCAGCATGTTCCTGACGCAAAATCCTGCAACGGACATTGCATTCCTGATGCTTGATTATGTTTTCGGCATTCCTGGATCGGGGGGGAGCGGCGCATTTTTCGGATCGAATGCCCTGAACGCCGTGGGAACGGCACCGGCTGGCCCATCCCCCTTCCATTACGGGATGCACGCTTTGTTTAACTTTTACAACCTTGCGCTTCTTCTCGTTGCCGCCATCATTTTTATGTATTACGTCCTCGTTGTCGTGATCGAAACGGCGCAGACGGGTATTCCTTTCGGTCGCCGCTTTTCCAAACTCTATGCCCCCTTCCGCCTGATTCTTGCCATCGGTCTTCTGGTACCGTTGAATTACGGCTTTAATTCCGGGCAATACATCACGCTTTACGCCGCAAAACTGGGTTCCAGTTTTGCAACCAACGGCTGGATCGTTTACACCAACGCCCTGACCAACCCGACAGGCCTTCCAGATGCCTCGCTGGTGGCCATGCCACGCAGCCCTTCGGTGGAAGAGCTCGCATACTTCGCGTCCGTCTACCACGCCTGTGCGGAAAGCTACAGCCTGTCCGTCTTTACGGATGGAACATCACAAAACCAGGGGGGTACCAGAGGCACCTGTATCGAGGCCTATGTGGTTGAGAATAGTAACACGCATCTTTTTGCCGCAGGAAAATCGACCGCATGCCAAGCTGCAAGCACATCGACGCCCGGCGGTCCTGTCGGCCCCAGCGGTTCGAGTTCTTTATACAGCTATTCGCAAGCCAAAACGGATTTTGGAAAAAACACCATCGAAGTCATTCTCGGTGAATACGATCCTGTAAAGTACGCTTCCTTCGCCGGCGGCGTAAAACCTTATTGCGGAAAAATTTCGATTCCCCTGACACACGACAATCCGCCCTATTACAACGGCGGCGGGGGAGCAAGCAATACCGGTACGCAAGGTGTACAGATCGTTGAGGCCGGATACTACAACTATGTGCAAACACTGCTCAGCAATGGTGCCGCTTTCGAAGCTCTCGGAAACCGTTTTGCCTGGGAATACGCTCCATCGAGAAGGGCGACACCGAACGTCGATTGTTACGATTCAAACGGCACACTGAACGACACGCCAACCTGCAGCCAGGGCCAATGGCAACCACCACAGGGCACGGTTGGAATGACATATCTACAGCATATACAAAACGTGCTGCTATTGATGGTCAACAACGGCTACACGGATCTTTCCACCCATTTGAGTCTTCAACTCACCCCCGCCATGCAGGCACGCGGATGGGGCGGGGCCGGAATCTGGTATAACAACATCGCGGATATGAACGGCGCATTTACAGGTGCGGTCTACGCCACACCATCGGTGAAACAATACCCGATGGTCATGGAAGATGTGAAAAAGGCACGGGATGCCCAAAACGCCGCCAGCGGCCTTTGCGATACATTCACTCCCAACCTTGCAAACGGGACGCCAGTCAGATTCGATACAGAAGCGGAAAAAACAATCGCCGATGCCTTGAATACGACATACAAATACTTTTGTGAAAACCCCGTTCGTGATCCAGCAACAACAGCCGGGACAACAGGGGGCGGCACAACAGCGGCACCGTGTCCGGCCCCCACTGCAATAACAGCTTCAGGCGGCCCCGCACGCGGCCAAAGCGCTAACGCCTTCATCGACGCTATTTCGACTGTGTTCGGAATCAACGGCCTTTTCGACATGCGCACGGCCTCTTGCTGGAATGCGGCCACAGGCCAGCCCTCTATTCACCCGCTCGCGCAATTGACCGCGCTTGGGAAATCTTTGGTAGAAAACGCCATTCGCAGCATGGCCATGTCCATCGGTGCCGCCTTCGGAGGCGGGCTTCTCGGTGCCCTGGGATCTTCTTTGGGGGCAGCCCTTGATGCGGCAAGCAGCATGTTTGTCGGGGTTGCCACAATCGGCCTCACCGTGGGATTCCTTCTTTATTACATCTTGCCCTTCCTGCCTTTCATATACTTCTTCTTTGCCGTGGGCTCATGGGTAAAATCCATTTTCGAAGCGATGGTGGGCGTTCCGCTCTGGGCTCTTGCGCATTTGCGCATCGATGGCGACGGGCTTTCCGGGAGTGCCGCCAAAGGGGGATATTTCCTGATCCTCGAAATCTTCCTGCGCCCCATCATCACGTTGTTCGGCCTGATCGGCGGGATGGCGGCCTTTACGGCCATGGCGGGTATTCTGAACAACATTTTCGATCTGGTTGTTTTCAACATTTCCGGCGCAGTCCCGGGAGCCAGTACCGCCACGGTCGGCGGCGGCGCGGTGCAGTCATTCCAGCGCGGCGTCATCGACCAGCTTTTCTACACGGTGATGTACGCGATTCTGGTTTATATGATGGCAACGGCATCGTTCAAAATGATTGATTCCATTCCGCAAGGAATCATGCGCTGGATCGGTTCAGGCGTCCCAACCTTCAACGACGACAAGGGCGATCCCACAGGGGGTTTAACACAATATGCAGCCTTTGGCGGAGCGCAGATTTCCGGTCAGGTTCTTCAAGGTATCCAGACCGGTGCCAGCGGGATCGGCAGGGCTGGCGGCGGGTTGATCAACGCCATGCGGTCAACAGGGGGAACAACACCATGACGATAGCGGAGAGCTAAAGAATGTTAGCGTTGCTGGGCATCACGCGTCAGATTACAAAAGGCGATATTCTGCGGTATGTTCTTTTACCGCAGGTTTTTCCGCGTGTGCGCGATCTTTATAAATCCGGTTTTTCAAATCTGGCCTATCTGATCGCACAGGTCTATCGCGGGGTGCGCATCCTGCCTGAAAATCACCGGGTTTTCAGCCCCCAGATGCGCAGCCATTTGACCATCCGTCATGTTATGGCGGCAGCAGCGGCGGAACTGCAATTTAGCAAAAAAAACATCGATAAGATTGTCATCTACTTTACCATTTTAGCCGGTATTGTTCTCCTGATCGGTCAATTTTTTCTGATGTTGGGCTTTCTTTTGGTGAACCCGGCGTTTGCAGGAAACCTGCCGACAACCTATGCGCAGTTTTTTGCAACCCCGCAGTATCAGACCGACATCGCCTATCAGATGTTGTTCAGCGTTTTTGGCGTACCAGACCTGTTTAACCCGTCCAGCTCGCCAAACCAGTATCACACAGCCCTCCACGCGTTGTTCCAGTTTTACAGCATCGGGTTGCTGGTCGTGGCGATCATCATTACCTGCTACTTCATCTTCGCCATCATTGTTGAAACAGCGCAGACGGGTGTCCCATTCGGGAAACGCTATAACCATGTCTGGGCACCGATCCGTCTGGTCGTTGCCCTCGGCCTTCTCGTACCCATGGGATACGGGCTGAACGCCGCTCAATGGATTACGCTCTATGCCGCCAAATTCGGATCGGATTTTGCCACGCAAGGCTGGGTTTTGTTCAACCAGACCATGAACCAGGCCTATCTTAACAATCCGCAAGAGCGTGTCGGCGAACCGCAGGCACCCGATTTGACCAAGCTGTTTGCATTTATGCAGACGGCTCAGACCTGTAAAATTGCCTATGAAACCCTTTATCAAGCCCCGACCCAAAGAAGGATTGATGCATATTTAGTCAGTACAGGGGCAACGGCTACAACTGCGTTTTCGGCATCAGCACCTGGATCCGGCGGAAGTCTTTTTACCAGGGCACAAGGATTCTACAGGCAAGGGGACATACTGATTGTATTCGGAGAGTATGACCCCGTTGCATATACAAAAGAAACGGGCAGCGTATTTCCTTACTGCGGTGAGATAGTCATTTCCTCTGCCGATATTACAGAGCCGGGATCACAGCGCATGCTAGAAGACTACTACTATTTACTGGCATCAATGTGGACAAACAACTATCAAAACATTCGTACAGAATCGCAGAATTTTTTCGATCGGTTTCAAACGATCATACCGAATATGCCACCAGCCCCACAACCACCTGTGAATTACAAGGATACCGTTGCACAACAACTTGATACGGATGTCCGGAACTATATTCAGCAAGCTGTAAACTTACAGGCGCAATCCCCCACCTGGGCCACGAATATGACCCTCATCCAGCAATTAGGCTGGGGCGGCGGCGGTATCTGGTACAACAAGATCGCGCAAATCAACGGCTCTTTGGTGCAGGCTGTCAACAACGTACCGACCGTCACGCGCATGCCCGCCGTCATGGAGTATGCCAAAGCCCGTAACCTGCAACAGAACATGAATATTCCAAACCCGTTTGATTTGAGCATGTCTGATGACGTCGCTTTAAAATTCCAGAACCCTGTTGATGAAAATATTGGTGCTGTTTTGAGCCGGGTCTACAGTTACTGGGCCGAAGAAGACACAAACCAAAGTGCCGCCGGGAACCAGACGCGCAGCACCAACAACGCCTTTATCGATGCCATCAACATGGTGTTCGGCACGCGCGGACTTTTTAACATGTGCGCGAACACAAACACCCATCCGCTGGCCCAGCTTTCCATTCTTGGTAAAGGCTTGGTCGAAGCCTCCATTCGTAACCTCGCCGCAGGTTTTGGTATCATGCTGGGGCAGGTAGTACCCGGTGCCATCGGTGCGGGGCTTGGTGCGGTTTCCAGCATGTTTACCTCCATCGCGACCATTACATTGACCATGGGCTTCCTGCTTTTCTATGTCGTGCCCTTTATGCCCTTCCTTTACTTCTTCTTTGCGGTTGGCGGCTGGGTCAAAGGATTGTTCGAAGCGATGGTCGGCGTACCCTTGTGGGCCCTTGCCCATTTGCGGATCGATGGCGAAGGCCTGCCGGGCGATGCCGCCATGGACGGGTATTACCTAATCTTTGAAATCTTCCTGCGGCCTATCCTGATCGTCTTCGGCCTTTTGGCATCCGTGATTATTTTCGCCGCCATGGTCAAAGTTTTGAACGAAATCTTCACGTTGGTCATTTCCAACCTGTCTGGACATGATGCAGGATTTACGCAATTCTGCGGACAGATCGGCGGCGGCGGTCCTGCCGGAAGCACGATACAGTTTTTCCGCGGCCCGATTGACGAATTCTTCTTTACCGTCCTGTACGCCATCATTGTGTATATGATCGGTATGTCGTGTTTTAAATTGATCGATCTCGTTCCGAACAACCTTTTGCGATACATGGGCGCACGCGTCAGCACGTACAACGACACCCGGGACGGCCCAGCCGACGGATTGATGTTCAAACTCTCACTGGGCAGCAACCAGGTCGGCGGTGCCCTTGTCGGCATAGGGAAAAACGCCGTGACGTTCGGAACCAAAGCCGGTCAAGGTGTTCTTGAAACCATGGCGACAAAGCAACCGTAACGATTGACAAGGCATTCCATGTTGAAAGAATGGGGCATGACGGGAGGGGGCGCGGTAAAATATGTCGTTTTACCGGGTATCTTTCCGCGCCTGAAAAAATTCTTCGGCACTGGCTTCGTCAATCTTCCCTATTTTATCGTTGTCCTTTTCAACACACTGAAAATCATCCCGGACAACCATGTGTATCTAAGGCGGGAAAGCCACGGAAAATATTCACTGCTTCAGGCGGTCGGGGCAGCCGCCAATCATATCAAACCGGGCTGGAAAAATGCGGACAAAATGATTGTGTTCGCACTTGTCCTGGCTGGCCTTGTCATGCTGGCCCTGCAATTTATACTCTTGGTGCTGGCCTTGTTTGCGCTGCCCGCCTATGCCGCCAACGGGCCGGGAAGGGGCCCCGCAACCCCCGCAGGTTTTTTTAGCAATAGCAATCCAAGCGAAGATCTGGCCTTTCGTCTGCTCGATATGGTTTTCGGCATTCCGAATATTTTCTTTTCAAAAGACATGCTGCCGGCACCTTCCCCGTTTCATCAGGGGTTGCACGCGCTTTTCGAATTTTACTCTTTTGGCATGCTGATCATCGGAACGATCATCGTGGTTTATCTGACCATGGCCATCGTGATGGAAACGGCACAATCCGGCGTTCCGTTCGGGCAAAGATTTAACAAAGCCTGGACTCCGATCCGTGTCATTCTCTTTTTTGGCCTGCTGCTTCCGGCGCAACCTTACGGGATCAGCCTTGGCCAATATATCCTTTTGAACGCAGCAAAGCTGGGATCGAACGTGGCCACCAATGCGTGGATCATGTTTGAAAATACGTCCAGGGCCCCTTATTTCGGCAACCCGGACCAACTGGTGGCAAGACCGCAAACGCCGGATCTTCGCGAATTCGTCCACTTCATGCAACTGGCCAAAACATGTTCGTGGGTGGAAGGCCGCTTGCAAGAAGGAAGAAGCACCGGCGCGAACAACACGACGATCGGCCGTGACATCCAACCCTATTTTGTCTATGGAATCGGCAGTGCCAACAGTGTCAATCTCACCAGCGGGATTCCGGCCCTTACCACCATGATCCAGAATGCCGGCGGAGGGATCATAAAAGTCCGCTTCGGAGAACAAGACGATACAAAATACGGCAAGGAACTCGGCGGTGTCTTTCCTTATTGCGGCGAACTCAGCATGCCGATCACAGACCAGAACCAGCCGGGAGCAGCACGGATTCAACTGGCATATATAGAATCCATCATGTGTCTTTGGGATGGTTCCAGCGGCACGGCATCGACCTGTTACCATCCCGGTTTCGATCAGGAGGCTCAGGATTATACGGATCGTTATTCCCGCACGCTCCCCTACAACCCCTTTCCTAACATGCAAACCTATATCTGGGATGCCGGGAAGACTAGCAACTACATCAACATGAACATTATGTGGGAAGAGGTTCTCGACAACGCGGTACTGGACCAGATCAACAACGGAAACTGGACCAACCAGAACCCTCAAGGTGGGATTATCACGGATTTCGGATGGGCGGGGGCTGCTATATGGTTCAACAAAATTGCGGAACAAAACGGTGCTTTGACCAGTGCGACATTTTCCAGCCCGATGATCGCGAAAATGCCCTATGTCATGGAATATATAAAAGAACAAAAGCTCAAGGAAAATGTCAGGGTTACGTCCGAAGATATGTATCTGCCCATTCTTCCATCGGGTCAAAAAATAGCGTTTGAGGTTCCTGAAGACGAAGAGGAAGCGCTTGTCCTGAACCAGCAATATCAGTTCCTCGCGAGCAATAGATCCGTATCATGGTATACAGACACCCCCGAAAGCGAAGACAGTGATGTCAGCGGGAACGTGATTATCGACACCATCAACATGATGATGGGAACGCAAGGTTTGTTTGATTTGTGCCGGAACGCAAACATCAACCCGCTGGCGCAACTTGCCTCGCTGGGATAGGGAC
>CAYRDI010000057.1:9505-10088 GCA_964423095.1 uncultured Micavibrio sp. | reverse complement strand
GATACCACCTTTCCCGGCCATAGACCCGAAGCGTCAACATCCGCAATCGTATCGAGCGCGACCTGCTTCTGTTTCTCGTCCGTATAATAAATGCCCGAACGGTAGCTGGTACCGCGATCGTTCCCCTGCCGGTTTTTCGTCGTCGGATCGTGGATCTGGAAGAAGAATTCCAGCAACGTCCGATAGTCGGTCTTTTCAGGATCGAATATGATCTCAATCCCTTCGGCATGCGTGCCGTGATTGCGGTAGGTCGCGTTGGAAACATCGCCGCCCGTATAACCGACACGCGTTTGCAATACGCCGGGGAGTTTGCGAATAAGGTCCTGCATCCCCCAGAAGCAGCCACCTGCCAGAATTGCTCTCTCGTTCATCGTGCATCCTCCACTTGATTGATAAATTCTCCATAACCTTCTTCCACCATCTTGTGCTTCGGTACAAAGCGCAGCGAAGCCGAATTGATGCAGTAACGCAGTCCGCCACTCAAGCGCGGGCCGTCGGCAAATACATGACCAAGATGACTGTTGCCGTGTTTGGAGCGAACCTCTGTGCGGATCATGCCATGGCTTGCCTCACATTTTTCCAC
>CAYRDI010000057.1:0-9495 GCA_964423095.1 uncultured Micavibrio sp. | reverse complement strand
CGGCTAATCGCTGGGAAGCCTCCGGCTTCCAACATCCGACTTTTCCACGATCGCTTGTTTTGCGAGTGGTTTGGTAAAGCTTGGCCAGCCGCAGTGGCTGTCAAATTTCGTTGACGATGCGAACAACGGCTCGCCCGAAACGATATCGACATAAATGCCCGGCTCCTTATTCTTGTAATATTCTCCGGTGTAGGGTCTTTCCGTGCCACTTTGCTGCGTCACGCGGAATTGCTCCGGGGTGAGACGGCGGAGCGCTTCTTGCGTTTTTTCGTATTTCATCAGTTTTCCTCCTACGTTCGGTTGTTTTATACCTATATATTCGTGGAGAGAGCCTGAATCGTTACAAATTTTTATTACCACCTGAGCAGCCATTTTCCCAAGATGGCCCCTATGACGGAAAAAATCAAAATCGGCACGTAATGCCAAAGAGCTATATGCATCAGGGAATCATTGGCCTCAGTCAAACGCAGAACCAGGCTGCCAAGCGCTGCCACCGCAAGAACGGCGAAAGATCCTGCGAAAAGCGGCGTCACGCTGGCTCCTTTGCGCAGAAGGCCAAAAATCAGAATGGAAGGGAGAAAGGACACGGCGGCGATGCAAAGCGCGCATTGTATTCCATGATCGTCCGATAAAATAACCATGCGCGGATCAAAGGGCATGGCAACGACCTGCACGATAATGAAAGTTGTCAATAAAGCAAAAACCGCGTAAGGAATCTTAATGATTAAAGGCTTCTGATGGGCGTCCGGATACATTGAAAAGATGGCTGCAAAGGCACTCGATAGAACCAGAAATATAAGCAGTACTATTTCTAGCAGGTAGGAAAAACGACCGAATTGAATCGCTATATCTGATCGAACATCGAAGAAAAAAAAGCTGCCGATTGCATATAACAATAAAGTGGCGATCAGGCACAATCCGTAATACATCGGCGATCTTAAAGTCGCTTTCCCTGACGTCTCTTGACTGAGCTTTTCAATCAATTCTTCCGTATTCATTGGTTTTCCGTTCCTAATCTATCCCGTATTTTTTTGATGGCACGGTGCGCCGCAACCTTGACGGCGGACTCGTTCATGGCCAGCCTCCGCCCCGTTTCTTTCGCCGTGTGCCCTTCTACATACATCATAGTCAGAATACGCCTCTGCCGTTCAGGCACCTCTTTGAGCAATTCATCTATGGATTCGCTATCATCATGGGATTCGGTTACATCGTTTGCCAATGTTTGCGCGATATTTTCTACATCAACCGTATCCTGGCCTCGCCGGTAAAGCCTGCGTAAATGATCGTTGATACGAAAACCAGCGATTGCCATGACCCAGGGCATAAGGGGACGTTTCCCATCATAAGTATGCCGCGCCTTATGCACGGAAATCAGGATTTCCTGCACGACGTCTTCGATATCGCTGGCAGGCAGGCGCTTGCCTATGACGCGGCGTAAAAGGATGGAAATTTGCTGTAAAAACCGGTTGTAAGACGCAGAATCGCCTGCAATTCCTGCACGAAATAGCGCCGCCAGTTCTTTATGCTTATCAATGGGTTCTTTTGGCGATGTAACCATTTGCGCTGCGGCGGCGAATTCCTAGGTATGGATCTGATTTAATCGGGTCATTTTAAGACAAAAAACGGACATTTGCCAGTGACAGAAGAAGGATACCTTACAATGAACGATTCAAATTACGAAAGAGCGACATTCGCGGCAGGCTGTTTCTGGGGGGTGGAGGAGCAGTTTTCCGCCATGCGCGGTGTCATTTCGACACAGGTCGGGTACACGGGCGGGAGAACCGCAAACCCGACCTACGAGGATGTGTGCCGGAAAAATACAGGCCATGCCGAGGCGGTAGAGGTTATCTACGATCCTGAAAAAATTTCCTATCAAAAACTGCTGACTTTGTTTTTCAGCCTGCATAGCCCGGGGAGTGTTATCTGTCAGGGAGAAGGCGGACGCGGCCAGTATCGCGGCGCTGCTTTTTACCACACCCCAAAACAAAAAGAGGAAATAGACGCCGAAATCCGCCGTCTGGAAAAAGACAAAAAATACGGACCTAAAATATACACGCAGGTCGTGCCGACGCAGACTTTCTGGCCGGCTGAGGAACGCCACCAGAAATATTACAAGAAGCACCAGCGTCATGTTTTCCGGAACGGACAAAATTAACGATAAGAAATGCTTATGCTTCTGTGTCCAGGGTTCTTCCGCATACCTTGCAATGTGCTGCGTCGCAATCGTGAAGATTGAGACCGCACTTGCATGAATGCCGCATCTTGAAAGGCCGCAAAATCGTCTGAATCAGATGCAAAAACAGCGACACGCCAAAAATCATGATGATGATCGTCAGAAGGCGCCCCATCGTTCCCTGAAGCACGATATCGCCGAAGCCCGTCGTGGTCAGCGTCGTTACGGTGAAATACATGGCGTCTATAAAATTATTAATACCCTGCCGAGCGCCGACCTGTGTCTGGAAAACAAGCTCGGTTATGACGAAGATGAAGACGAGAAAGTTGATGGCGCTGATATGAATATCTTCATATTTACGAAAAGCCCGAAAATCGCGGCGCAATCTTTCAAGAAAATGCATGGACCGTACAAGCCGCAGAATGCTGAGCGCACGCAGAAACGCCAGCTGCTGCCCTGCAAAAGGCAGGAAAAACGAAGTAATCACCAATATGTCGGCGATACTGTAAGGATTGGCAAGGAACTTTGCCCTATCACGCGAGATATACAGTCTCGCCAGAAAATCGGACAGGATATAAAGCCCAAAGAGGCATTCCAGAAAGCCTATAATCCGGTGGCCATAGAAGAAGGATGACAAAATGAGAAAAACCAGTATCCCCAAATCGAGTCCCAGTAGAAGATACTGGAAACGGCGCGAAGCGTCCCTGCTTCCTTCATATAATATCCGCAACCTTCGCTGGAAGTTCATGCTCATAAAAGCAGTATGCATGAATTGCAGAAAGACTGAAAGATACGCTTTATCGAGATTATCTATACCATATTCTACTTCGGCGCTTGTTCTTTCAATATCCATTCTCGGCGCACCCAGTGACAGATGTAAATAAATCTAAACAAGATTTAATAACTATTTTTAAAGACCGTATTCTCCGTTTCTCCAATAAGGAATTTTCAATCGTCATCCATTTCTTATAATGGTATCAATCCGATGCCGCCATAAGCATGGCATACGCCATCCAGTTTTAAGCCGCGCCCTCACGTTTTAACGACAAATCTTGATCCTAAAGCATTCTCCGCGTCATCGGCTTAAAAATGGGAGGTGCACATTTCGTGTAAAGGTTCGTATGCATACCCAAAATGTCATGCATTTCGGTCAATAAAATCAACAGGTTAGAAAAATGGATGAGGCGCGAGCAAACCGAAGGCGTCAAAAATATTTTCGACACCCTATTAAGTTATTGATTTTATTTAATAATTTAATGGTGCCGGCAGAGAGGATTGAACTCCCGACCTTCGGTTTACAAAGCAGAAATCTTAGGGTTTTAGGACGGCCCAAATTCACTTTTAACTTCAATAGCTTGATCAAAATAAGCTATGTAAATCAATGCTATAGCTGAAATTTTCTTTTAGCACTGAATGAAAAACGTGTACAAACGATTGACGATTTTTTTCATTAAAATTTTCATTTCATCGTCTGAAATGCGCGACACTTCATTCCAAGGAATTTCACGCCCTGTCGCATCAATCACTTTTACATCGGAATAATCACCCGCCTTTGTAACAGGAGATATTCCAGCATGAATATCTTCAATTTCTGTATGCCGGACACACATAGCCGTCAGCGTCTTTGCGAATCGCGCCGCTAGTATTTTCTCTGTTTTGCTAGACATTTTATCCGACATAACTTTTCAAGATTAAATTATATTCCAGATCCAGTATCCAATACCGCCTAAAACTCCTAAAAGCACCACCCACCAGAATAGAGCTTCTATCTGTTTGGCAAAATAAGCAAGAATTGCACCACAAGTACCTCCTGCAGCAATAACAAGGATAAATTTCAATATCTTTGGCCAATCTGCCGGAAAATATCTATAGATGTTAAATCCAAAATATAGACTTCCAAGAATGAAGAGGCCCACTCTCCACTTAAATATTGTGTAATCGTAATGTTCATCGCCGGTTAGGATCAGATTTCCAACTTTAAAAAATGACATTATTCTTTCTCCTGCGCCTGGCGTTTAGGATCCTGCATCTTACGAACCAACTGCTCCATAAAATCATCGAGCCGCGCTTTTGCCTGTGCTTTCGCCGCGGCCAGCTCTTCCTTGGGGATGGAATGAGTATGCTGGAAAAAGACCTCTGTAAACTGAAAGAGCCCTTCCTGCACAATCATGAGATCCCGCGCAGTGTTCTTGCGATGTTCATATAAAGACGCCCGGATATCCTGTAGTAGTTTTACCGTGTCCTTATCTCGGTCTCCACGGAATTCCGGGAACAACGCATACTTAACAGCATCGTTTGCTGCAGCCGACATATTGTTTAGACGCGAGCGCTTATTATGATCCTCCAATGCCGTCCAAACATCCGTATCCCATTGGATCGTCTTTTGTATCCGCTTTTCATTCTTGGCAGTCTTCTCATTTTTCTTTGTCGTCGCCATGATTACAGTTCCATTTCCTGATCTTTGTCTTTTGTGCGTGCTTTCGATTTAGCCCGCGCCGGTGCATTCTGCAATTCCAGCTTGCCCTCGGTCTGTTTCAGGACGGCCATATCGCCGCGTTCCAGTTTTGGCTCGTGATCGACGCGCGCCAGCTGCAGCTCTTTGCCCTGCGATACGATCGCCCAGGTGCCGGTTTCAAGTTTGACGAAACCACCATACTGGACAGGCTGATCAAGCTTGACCCGCTTATCGCTGAATTCCACTCCGAATTTCTTGGCGAGCTTGCGACCGGCCGCATAGACTTCCATCGTATCGAGCTGCTGCAGGGCTTTTCCGCGTAAGGCAAACTCCCCGTTCGACTGGATAATGGCGAGGCCTTGCTTGACCAGCCAATCGCGGCGGTCTGCCAAGGCCTGCGACACCCCGGCATCGTACGGAATGGATGGACCTTTCTTCGCCTGTTTGAACAATTCTTTGTCCAGCCATGTTTTCTTCTCGGCATGAACAAGACGTTCGACAGGTTCCGCGCTCAAAACATTCATGTGCGGATAATAACGCTTCTTCTCGCGCTCGTTGATTTTCTTGGTCAGTTCCTCGCCCTGGGCGATCACATCGGCCGGAATCTCGTAGCGTGCGCCATCCATCGGCTTCACGATTTCGTTCTTCTCGAGCGTTTCCAGCCGTTTCAGGTGGTAATCGACATACTGCTCCCGGTCTTCTTCGGGAATGAATTTCATTTCCTTCTCGACATGAGCCTTGTGAACCACAGCATCGTAAATGCCGCCGTTCATATCGGCTATCATCTTGATATTCTGGTCGGCCTTGCCGGTTGCTTGCGTGCCCGGTTTGATCGTGACCAAAGACCCCTTCTCGGCCTTGTCATAGGATCTGGCATCGCCAACCGCCACAAAATGCAGATTGGAGGACATATCTTCAACCACGACATATTTACGGTCGTACAGCTCATCCATAATGCCTTTGTCCACGATCCGGCCGCTGACCTCCGGCCCCTGCCCGTCTTTCATCGCATAGACGGACAGACCATCGAGGCGCGCATGATCCTGAATTTTGGGGTACAGACGTTTGACCGCCTCGTTCTTCTGCGCGATCGCTCTAAGGTCGTCCTGATAATCTTCCTTGAGCGTGTAGATACCGGGCGGATTTTCGGAAGCCAGGCCTGATGCGGCCAAAAACCGCAGCCGTCCTTTGATAAGGCCTTCGTAGAATATGGATTTTCCAAAATTGGTCTTGGCGCGAACATCCAGTGTCCGGCCCTCGCCCATCTGATTTGCCATGAACCGATCCAAGGAAGTGACCCGCAGCGCCTCCACCTCTTTCTCCTGGCTCTTCTGAATTTCTTCCAAAGACCTCTCCCCAAGCAATTCGGTTGCCACTTCCTGCGCCCGGCGCCGGAAACCTTCCTTAACGTAATCTTGCCCGATCACCAGATCCTCACCACGGTCATTCACACCCCGCACGATCACATGGGCGTGAACATCGTCAGTATCGTAGTGGACAGCCGCCGTCCAAGTAAGGGAGGTTTGAAGGTCTTTTTCGACCAGCTTCATAACCCCGCGGACATAGCCGTGGAAGTCCTCGATCTCGTGACCGTTCTCCGGTGAAATGATAAAGCGCCAGTGGTGGCGATCATTCTGGCAAAGTTCCAAAAACCCCTTCCGGTCCAAACCATCTTCCTGCTCATTGAACAGGACGGCCTTCTCACCATCCTTACCGGCTTCATTTCTGGAAATGTATTTCAGGTGATCCCGAAGGCTGGCAGCACCCCCGCCCGCGCTCATGGCACCGGCTTTGTGCTTCACATATCTGGCCTTCACCACGACACGCTGACCGGACGAAAAACCGACAAAGGAATTGCCACGGGTCATTAAACCACGGCGCACCATTCTCTTGTTTGAAGAGGCTGAGGCCATTCCGCCGCCGCGATTGAGCTTCGTGAAGATCGCTTTGCGCGCAGTGTCTTTCGTCACGATCAGAGGCCCCATGTCCTCCAATCCTGCTCCTCTTCCAACGCTGTGCAATTTGTCGATCAGCATAAAATTCGCTCGCAAAAATCGCGTTTTAAACCTTCCCTACAATACAACTTATTTTCACCTATTGCAACACACTATAACTTGAAATTTCTACAATAAAATCGTGTATTTAATATAAATATAATTTATATCTTTTATCTTGTTTCTCCTATTCTCTACCTCCATATCCTTCTTCTATCCGCCCTTCCCTCCCGCCGCCGGTCGTTGCCAGGTCTGCCGCGCCGGATTCACCAGACGCAAAAAAAAACCGCCCTGAAAGGCGGTTTCTCTAAAACTGTTATGCTCAAGCTGACCATTCATCATAAAGCTGAATTGTCCATAAATCGCTCAGGACAAGTTTCAATACAGGACGATTTAAAACAATGTCGTCCAGATCAAAACCCTCAATCCATCCCTGCGTGTCGCTGATACATTCGACCTTAACGCCGCCGCCCTCTAAAGCGTAAATATGCAAATACATGGCATCAGACCATTGCCATGCCAGTTGCCTGTGACTGTCCAGCCATTCCATAATTTTTTCAATCAAGGCATGGCCATTTTCAGCATTCTGCAAAAGCTGGACACCTGCGGATTTTGTGATGGCTGGCTGTTTATAAACAATGTTCATTTTCTTGCTCCCTTAGTACGGCATCATTTTTAAAACTTCGTTCCAGTCCATGTCCTTCCATTGCGGAACCTCACGGGCGATTTCGCCCGTAAATTTTCCTTCAAGGTAGGTTTCGATACGTCCGGCGATTTTCTCCCCGCCCTCGTCGTTGTCCACGGCCAGCACGATTTTTTCCAGCTTCGTCATTTTGCCGATGATTGCCATAAGAAAATCAAACTGCTTATCTCTCATACCGCCCGATACTGCGCCATAGGATGCGCCCAATGGTCGGAACATGGCGAAATGGCTAAGGGCATCAATCCCGCTTTCGGCAAGGGTTAAAACCGTGTCTGCGGGGTCGATATTGCCAAGCCATAGGGCCTTTTCGCTCCCGCGCATGAATACGCCCTTGTCGGTGTTCTTCAGCTCCAACCCGCAAACGCCCTGCCCGTCCTGATGCGGAAACACGGCGTTTCCGTAGCGGTCTGTAAAGATGCGTCCAGCAAAGCGTGGATGGTTCAGCACATCGGCGGGAATTTTGCGCTCGTCTGTGAGGTATGGATGGGCCGTGATGAGGTTCATCCACCTGAAAGCCCGCCGGATGCGTTCGCGGTCATAGACCTGTTCTTGAACGTCTGGCATGGCGTAAACAGGCAAAGCCCCTGCCCCGCCTGACCATGCGGCCAGTTCCTTGCCGATTTCGGGCAAGGTCTTGGCGGTGCGGTTGGCGATAAAGTCAACGATTGTCCCGTTGTCTGCGTCATTCGACACGGAAAAATAAACCCAGTTCGCGCCTTTTTTAGACACGATGATTTTGTCCCCTGTCGAGGCCTGACGCATAACCAAGGATGATCTGGTGCTTTTCTTCCGGTCGAGTTCATAGCCCTGCCCTGCGGCGTACTGGCTCAAATTGACGGACTGTTTAAAGGCGGCAAAGTCGTATTTTTGTTGGGCGGTCATGGCTTAGATTCCTTTCGGTGCAAGGTTTTCGGCGGTGAAATAATCAAAGACGGTATGGAGAAGCCCCGCCTTGCGCTCATTGGCCTGAAATGCGGTCATGGCGGCGGCGCACGCGCTGTCTAAATCCCGCGCTTCAACGTCGATCGTGAAATACTGGACGCGCTGAAACCTGACGCGCCATTGGTTCTCCGGTGGCTTTGTAGGCGGGTTTGCAAGGCTGTTAAAGCCTTGCAGGTAGTCCCGTTCTTGCGGTTGCGGCACTTCTTCGGTGCGGGTCATTTCAATGGTTTCCATGATTGCCCCCTTACGCTTGCGCCGCTTGATTGCTGTAAAATGCCTGTGCTTCGGCAATCAGGCTTTCCATCTGCACCAGTGCCAATTTATGGGCGGCTTCGATGGATTTTTCCGTCACGCGATTGCAGGCCGTGGCCGCAATGCCTGATTTGCGGAAATCGCCAAAAAGGATGGTGGTTTCAACGGGGATTCCGCCTTGTACCGAACGGACAAAAACGCTTGCCGTGGATGCCAGTCCCACCCTTGCCTTTGATGTTTGAAGGCGCAAAAATCTTGTGCCTTCGGGCGTTTCGCCTAATTCGGCCTCACTTTTTGCGTTCCAACCGTCATAGCCTTTTTGGATTTTCGTATTGTAGTTCATTGTCTTTTCCTTTCTTGAAAAGCGTTTCGCTTGAACCCTTGGCCAGCGCCGAGCGTCCGAAAAAAGACAAAAAAATTCCCGCACGCGTTTACGCGGGCGGGTCAATTCGGACGGTCGATCAAGAGCCAGGAATTTTTCAAGTTAAATCGGCGAAATTTTTACTGTCTTTCCTAGGCACGACGGAAAGCATAAAAATCTTCGACTATTTAACTTGAAAAACAGCCGTAGGCGTTCCTGGGCTTGATGTAAGCTTGACAATGGGGTTCATGCATCGCGCGCGATGCACTACAACTGATCGCGCAGCGATACCGCATTGATAAGACAGGACATAATATGTTTCATGTGAAACAAATTTCCCTGTTAATACAGTGAGTTAGAGAATTGACAATTTTGCGGAAAGGGTTTAGCGCTTGATTTGCCCTGCGTCGCGCGATCCGCGTGGAGGATCGTTACACGAATGTGCCGAACCCCGCCGTGGCGGGGTTCGGTGGAGCTTAGGACGCGGCACGCGGCCTTAGCGGAATAGAGCATGGTAGGGCTTGGCCCACACTACCCCACAACTCTTTCAATTTTTATTCAAGCGAGGCCAACGCACGTTCGATCACATACGCCTGTACGACCGGGCGGCCATCC
>CAYRDI010000056.1:0-10553 GCA_964423095.1 uncultured Micavibrio sp. | reverse complement strand
CCGGGATACCGGTCACGCAAATAGGCCGGCATTTTCACGCCGGGATAATCGGTCATAAAGGTGATGTAAAAATGGTGATCGCCGGGAAGCTCTTTTGCTTCGATCACTTCCTCGATCGCTTCGCGCACCACACCGCGCAGGGCGGATTCAACCATTCTGTCGTATCGCAGTGTGTCTTCGTCGTCGTCCATCATGCCTCTATTGGTCGCAAGATCGGGGTTTAAAATCAAGGGGTTCTTTGAAAAGAAAACGGCGATCGCCGAATCATGGCACAGAGTCGCATTGTCCTTGCCCTTTTTCCAGAAATTTTGATGTTTTCTTGCGCGGGTTGTGGACAACGGCGGCCGCCCCGGTGCCTAGCGAATCTCCGGCAACGTCGCCTCCCCGCCCATAATGGCCTGCGGCAGGGTCGTATTTTGGCGGGCGAGACTGAAATCCGAACGCTTTTTAAACGCCATCATCCGCCGCATCATCTCTTTTGCTTTTCCGTAATTTTTATTTTCAAGATAAAGCACCGCCAGTTTCTGATAATACCCCATCGCCGCCGGCGTGTTGTAGAGAAGGCCTTCGCCGGGTTCCATCACGGCCAGCTGGTCGGCCAGTGGCTTTTTCATCCGTCTGTAAAGATCGTAGAGGGCCATCCGTGCGCCCAGATGTTTCGGATCGAGCGCAAGGGCCTGTTTGTAATAATCTTCTGGGATCATCGTCCCTTCGGGAATCAGCGAGGATGTCACCAGCGTTTGAACCTTGCCCAGATAATAATAGGCGGAGGCCTCACGCGGGTTGATAGCCAGAACGCGAGTCATATAATCCGTAACCTGCGCATAGAGTTCTTTTTGTTTATCGTCCTTCATCCTCCCTTTTTCAAATTCCAGAATCGACATGGGGACGTTGACGGCCAGCAGATAGGCCCGCCCATTCATCCCTTGCGAAACACGCGCGGATTTGTTGATGTCATCGGCAAAGGTCAGCATATCTTCACGAAAAAGATCGCGGGCCGCACGGTTAGCATAATATTCCCCCGCGGTGATGCCAAACAGAAGCCAGATGGTCATTACGAACGGCAAGGCCAGCAATGCCTTGTTCACGGCGGGAGGTACATTCGCGGGCATCATGGAAAGCGTGACTTTATCATTCATGCCGTCCGCCGTGATGTTGAACCATGCGCCCAGAATCATGCCTGTCATCATCAGGATGGAAAGGTTGTAAAGGCTGAACCCCACATGGCTGGTCGCCACCAACGCGGCCAGCGCACAAAAAAGACTGACCGCCACGATCCGCTTTTTCCCGTCCAGGCGTTTGGGCGAAACAAAACCCCGCCAGGCGCACAACACAACGAACGCATAGAACAGCACCATCCCCGGTATGCCGAGCTCAACCGCATACTGCAAGGGATCGTTATGCGCCAAAATGGCCCCGTTCGTATCCTGCGTTGTGTCGCGGTATTCGGGATAGTAGAGAAAAAACGTACCTAGCCCCGTTCCCAGAACCGGGCGGTCTTCGACCATGCGAAGCGAGGATTTCCAGATCGCGATCCGTTCGGCATTGCTTTGCTGTTCCATAAACTGCGTGCCGCCGAAAAGGCGTTGGCCGAGGTCGATCTGCTTGGATGCGTCCGTCTGCATTAATCCGTAAAAGGCAAACCCGGCGGCAAAAACCAACACCAGCCATCCGGCCTTTTGCCGCAGCGTTTGGAAGAGCATGGCGACCAAAACGACAAACACGGGAACGCCAGCAAACACAGGAGCGCGCGCCACCGTGGATAGAACGCCACAAAGAATGAGGATGGAAAGCAATGCTGCCCATATTCTTTGCTTTTTTGTGTCTGCCGCCAAAAGCCAACCCAGCGCACAGAAAAAACCCATCAGTAACAAGGCCCCCAGCGAGGATGGATCAGCCAGCGGATGCCGCGCCTGCCCCATGAAATAGGCATTCAAAAAGAAAAACTGGAATACCGCCCAAGCCGACAGCACGGCAAAAATACCCGCAATCCACGGCGCGAGTTTTTTGAAAAACGCTTCATCGCACGCAAAAACGCCCGCGAAAAATCCCAAAGGCATGACGGAAAACATAGACAACGCCATCAAGGTCACGGGTTTGATGTCCGACCAGAAAACGCTGAACGCCGCCCACAGCCAAAACGCACCGGCCGCGTATAAAACCGATGATTTGGGCACCGGCCAGCCGTCTTTCAACTTTGCCGCCAGAACGGCAAAAGCCCAGACGTAGGAAAGCGTAATGGCCACCGCAAACAACCAGAGCTGCCAGTCATTGACCGGATAGAGGGCGCAGACGAACGCGGCGAGCCAGAGGAAAACGGAGATATTGCGAAGAGAATGGGTCATCGCATGATGTTCCCCCGCGGGGGCCAGCGCGTCAATCCGCGAACAGGAGAGTTTGATAAACTATAGGCAAAAAAATGGGCGGTATTCTGTTGCTAGGAACCGCCCGAACCCCACCTAGAACTTACAAGGCCCTAGGGATTTACTACGTCGTAGAACAGCGACCTAAAATTAGGCAGCCATCGCTACAGTTGCATAGTTATCGTTGGCATTTATATTGCCTGACCCATTACGGCGGAATCATACCGAACGCCGCGAACAACCTTTATTACGCATGTCGATCCTGTTTCAGGCCCGCCTTATTCGCCAAAGGTAAATGTTGCACAAGTTGGTCAACATTTTTACACCGGCGAATGTGGTGGACCTGCCGGGCACTGCCCCCGGGTCCATGACGTCTATTCCGTAGCCACGTTTAGCGTCATAACGGGTTACCCCGTACCCTTAATATAGGGAAAAAGTGTTAAGATTTCAAGGAAAGACCGCTGCCGTCCTTACAGACCGGGAGCCGGTGCAACCGGCACAGAGGAGCCCAGCGCATGCCGGACAAACGAGCGCACAGCCGGATCGTTCGGGTTCCATGACACAGCCGCCTTTATGCGGTGGGTGGAATGGTCATCATCAATCACAAGATAGGCCGTTTCCCCGTCAACGGCTGTTTTCGGCGTAACGGCAAAACCGTCTTTTGCAAAAAACAGGGGATCACCCGTCAAACGCTGGCTGTATATTTTCACGCGGCCCTCGTTCGAATTGGCCTCGCCGGAGAAAATCGTCACGTCGTGCCCGTCCTTTTTGAGTTTTATAAGAAAAAGAAACAAATCCTCATTGAACGAATCTCCGCTCGACGTCCAGAAAAGCGTCCCGTCACAATCGCAGAAAATACGAAGATCTTGCGCATTATCAGATGGATTTTCGATTTTGAGCTGGCCGCCCGTCGCCAGTGTAAATGCATCGCTTGCCATGTTTCCTCCTATCCCAAAAAGTTTTTCCGTTTTAGAAAATCCGGCAAAGACCTGCCCGGTTTCTCATAGGGTTTCAAAGATTCGATAAAGTCCGTATTGTCCGGGTGAATGGTTACCATAGCATTGATGCCGTGAAGGTAGGCATCATCGTTGTCGACCAAAACCAGTACGGGACGCCCTTCCAAAAGGCTGCGGTCACGCACCGATTGGCCGTGAGAATCTTCAAAAAGTCCGGGTTTTAAACCGGCCTTTTTGTATGGCTTCATTTCCAGGAGCGCACGCACTTTTTCTTCGTATACGCTCGGCGTTTCGGAGATGAGGCGTACATGATGTCCATCTTTTTTCATGGCGGCCAGAAAATTGAACAGCGGCACATTCACGCCTTCTTTGTATTGATCGCCAAAAAGCACATCCCCGCAGTCGCAATAGACGCGTAAAAGAGTTTTTTTGGGCAAACCCCTCCCCACTGCTACGGCGGCGGCATTCACAAACGTGGTTTTTAAAAAATCATTTTTCATGGCGGTCATGGCCCGGCGCTTTTCCCGTTTTCGGGCGCATAAAATCAAAAATTTATAATTATGTCAAATATAAAAACGGGGATGTTAACCTTTTAAGCCGCCCGTCTATGCCCTATCTTTGGTTAAGGTGGAAAAGACGAAAGGCAAAGCCATGCAGCAATATCACGATCTGATGAAACGCGTCCTGACCGAAGGGGTCAAAAAAGAAGACCGCACGGGCACGGGAACGCTGTCCGTTTTCGGGCACCAGATGCGGTTCGATTTATCCGAAGGCTTTCCCATGGTCACGACCAAAAAGCTGCATTTAAAATCCATTATTTACGAACTGCTGTGGTTTCTGGCCGGTGATACCAATATCAAATACCTGAACGACAACGGCGTGCGCATCTGGAACGAATGGGCCGATAAAGATGGCAATCTTGGCCCCGTTTACGGTCATCAATGGCGTAGCTGGGCCTGCGCCGATGGCAGCACGGTGGACCAGATTTCCAACGTCATCGAACGGATCAAGACAAACCCCGATGACCGCCGTTTGATCGTGTCCGCATGGAATGTCGGGGAGATTCCCAAAATGGCGTTGCCACCCTGCCATGCGTTTTTTCAATTCTACGTCGCGGATGGAAAATTATCCTGCCAGCTTTATCAACGCTCCGCCGACATCTTTTTGGGTGTTCCGTTCAACATTGCATCCTATGCACTGCTCACCATGATGGTGGCACAGGTGTGCGGATTGAAGCCCGGTGATTTCGTCCACACGTTCGGCGATGCGCACATCTACACCAACCACATGGAACAGGTGCAAGAGCAATTAAGCCGCAAACCCTATCCCTTGCCGGAAATGCATTTGAACCCGCACGTCAAAAATATTTTCGATTATAAATTCGAGGATTTCGAACTGGTCGGATACGAAGCCCACCCGCACATCAAGGGTGCGGTGGCGGTTTAAGGCAGATGCAGCCCTAGACGCGTAAGCGTTTCTGGTTCAATGTTTTTGACAACGTCATAAATAGCCAAGGGCAGACGGGACATGTATTGGTCCCGTGGATGCAATACACCGTCCCGGTCCAGACTCGGCATACCCTGGAGACATTCAAAAGTCTTGAAAAACTCATCACGCATACCTGTCTCCCCGAAAATAAAAGACAGGGATTTTGTACCAGGTGGTAATAATTCGTGTTTTTCCAGATGGTCGGCCGTGCCTTTTGCGTATTTCCGCAGCAAACCTTTACTTTTTTTGGCGAAGTATGAATTTATAACCGCTTGCTGCGCGGCACCTGTCTCGGCAGAATCGGGATCGTTGTCGATCATCTTTTGAAAAATCCCAAAAGAATGCTGCACAGAAGAAAGAACAAGAGCACGTTTTAGATCAACCGCGACAAGACCCGCATAAGACGGAAACCGTCGCAGTTCCTCCAAACCCGTCAATCCGAAGGCATTCGCATCCGCCTCATGAAAAAGATCGCCATACAGGGAGGCAAATCCCAGAGCGCGCGAGGCCATCCGGCCTCTTAAATGCGGACGCCCAAACTCCTGTTGAAACCCATGGCGAAATTCATGGAGCATTAAAAAGATACAGTTCAAATCAAAATCATCGGCTTTGTGATCCGGATCCTTGCAGTACTGAAGAATCTTTGTTGCGTTGAGATGGAGTTCGCGATCCGCAAAAGACCATTGGGCAAAAGGTTGATTGTTACCACTCATTTCAACAAAGCTGATTTTTGCCTGCGTCAGAACGGGCGTTTTTTCCAACATCCCGCGCATGACAGGAAGCCCGGAGACAATCTGGCAGATATTATAAAGCTGACGCCTCGCATCATAATGAGCGCGGGCAATATCCGCATCATGCCCGCTTAAAGACGGATCCGGACGTTGGGGAGGGCCACCTTCCCAATCAAACAATTTGCAAGTCCCCCATTTACTGACGACAGTCAAAACGCGATCCTCTTGCTTTCCATGACATGTTGCCATCATAGGAAAAATTTATGAAAATTTTCCTCATATCCTCTACACGATAAAGACTCCGGGTGCCTGGAAACAAATTCTGATTTTATTGTTTGTTTTCAATATGTTGCATTTTTCCATATCGTTTTCTAAAATTTTTTGCTAGAAACACGTCGAACAAGGAACTTTTTTGCATTGCACAAGTTTGAGAAGTTTGCTCTGCTAAACTCTACAAGGAGGTACTCGACATGCCACAAGCAGCCGTCAAAGACACATCCATGGAAGAAGCCACCCAAACGGCCACGATGCAATATATCGACACGGTTCTGAACCGCGCCACGCTGATCTGGAAGCGGTAACTCTGCCGGTTGTCAGATATAGACAATATCATTAGTGTGACCGGCATGACCGATCGCACGTTTTCAAGCAAAACCCCCGTAATCTCCATCGTCGTTGCAACCGCAGACAACCATGTCATCGGCAAGGACAACGCCATGCCGTGGCACATCCCCGAAGATTTCAAACATTTCAAAGCCGTGACGATGGGGAAACCCTGCATCATGGGCCGTAAAACATTCGAAAGCATTCTGGCGCAACTGGGCCGCCCCCTGCCCGGCCGCGTCAACATCATCGTATCCCGCACCAATTACCAGCATGGTGGCGCGTTGACCTGCAAAGATTTGAATGAAGCGATCGAACAGGCGGGTAAAACAGGCACCGATGAAATCTGTATCATCGGCGGCGCGCAGATTTATGCGCAGGCGTTAGAAACAAACCTCGTCGATAAAATCTATTTAACCCGCGTCCATCAATCCCCCGATGGCGATGCGTTTTTTCCCGCACTGGGAAAAGAATGGACGGAAACATCGCGCGATGACCGCGACGGGTTTTCATTTCTGACCTTTGAAAAGATTTAAAGACCTGCCGTATCGGATAGGCTTTTTGCAATCATTTTATAAAAATCCTGTCCGGCCGGTTTTCCGGCATCCGAATTTGCACGGATGTCACCATTCAGCGGCACTTCACCCAAAAACGGAACGCCGCGTTTTAATGCTTCACGCTTCGCCCCGCCATGTCCGAAAATGTCATCTTCGTGGCCGCAGTTCGGACACACGTAATGCGACATATTTTCAATCAATCCCAAGACCTTGACATTGGTTTTTTCAAACATCGCCATCGCTTTTCGAGCATCGATCAGGGCAAGGTCTTGCGGCGTGGAAACGATCACCGCACCGGTCACAGGTACCTTCTGCGCCAAGGTCAGTTGGACATCCCCCGTTCCGGGCGGCATATCGATGACCAGCACGTCCATATCCGCTTTCCCGTTTCGCCACGCAACGTCGCGCAACATTTGGTAGAACGCCGTTTGGACCATCGGCCCGCGCCAGATCATCGGTTTGTCTTCATCCACCAGAAAGCCCATCGACATGACTTTCACGCCATGCGCTTCGAACGGGACAATCTGGTTGTCCGCATTTGTTACCGCCTTTTTCCCGGTCAGGCCAGTCAGGCTCGGAACAGACGGACCGTAAATATCCGCATCGAGCAATGCGACCTTCAACCCCTGCGCCGCCAGCGCAACGGCAAGATTAAAGGACACCGTGGATTTGCCCACCCCGCCCTTGCCGGACCCCACCGCGATGACATGGCGAAAGGGCAACATCAGCGGCGGATTTTTGTTCATACCGTGCGGATCAGCCGCGTTGGCGTTCGATGATGGTGCGGACGGATCCCGTTCGGCCGTCAGGACCACCGTTACATTCCGGATTCCGGAAATGGCTTTTACCGCGGCCTCGGCTTTCATCCGCAACGGTTCCATCCGACCGCCCATGGCGGGATCGACCTCCAGCGCAAACAAAACATCACAGTCATCACTAACCTGCAGGCCGGAAACCATATTCTGCGCAACGATACTGCCGCCGTCCGTTTCCACGGCCGACAGCGCGTTTATAATTTTGTCTTTCAGATCGGCGTTCTTCATCCGTTAATGCTTGTCCCTCGCCCGAAAACCGTTATTCTTATTGTGCATTCACAAACTTTGCGCAACGAAAAACACAACACCGGAAAGATTCATATGCCCTGGGACGAAAAAGACGGAAAACAAGGCCGCAATCCATGGGGATCTCCCCCGGGTGGTTCAGGCGGGTCCGGCGGTGGAAAAAACCCATGGGGCGGCGGGTCCGGCGGGAATGGCGGTAGCCGTAAACCGGAACAACCCGATTTCGACGACATGATCTCGCGCTTTCAGGACGGGATGAAGGATTTCTTTCCGGGCGGTGCGGGCGGCGGAAAACTTTTTGCCCTCGGCGCACTCGTTTTGACGATCCTCTGGCTGGCCAGCGGCCTTTATATCGTCAATCCGGGGGAACATGCCGTCATCCAGCGTTTTGGCGCGTGGGTTCGTACCGAAGATGCCGAAGGGTTGAAATACCATCTGCCCGCGCCCATCGAAACCGCCACGAAATTCAATGTCAACGAAATCCGCACCATGAATATCGGGTTTACGGGACAGGTTGGCCGTGGGTCAAACGTCGCATCTTCCCGCGATGTCCCCGAAGAAAGCCTGATGCTGACCTCCGATTTCAACATTGTCGATCTGGATTTCGTCGTGCAATGGAATATTTCATCGGCCGAAGATTACCTGTTCAACATTGAAAACCCAGACAACACATTACGCAAAGTCGCGCAAAGCGCCATCCGCGAAGTGGTCGGGCAAACCCGCATGTTTCCCATCATCACAACAGAACGTGGAGCGGTTGCCGATCAGTCGCGCGCGATCATGCAAAAAATTCTGGACGATTATAAATCGGGGATCAAGATCACGCAGGTTTTGATCAATTCCGCCGAGGTTCACCCCGATGTACAAAATGCGTTTCAGGATGTGCAATCGGCCAAACAGGATGCCGAAGACGTGCAAAACCGTGCGCAAGCCTACCGTGAAGACATCATCCCCAAGGCGCGCGGGGCCGCGACCCGCGTGGTACAGGAAGCCGAAGGGTATAAACAATCCGCCATTTCCCGCGCGATCGGGGATGCCGCCCGTTTCAATGACGTTCTGACCGCGTATCAATCCGGTCAGGATGTTACCAAGGAACGGATGTATATCGAAACCATGGAAAGCGTTTTGAAAAACGCGCAAAAAATCATTCTGGATGACAAGGCGGGCAAAGGCGTTGTCCCCTATCTTCCCTTAAACGAAGTCAACCGCATCGCCCCGGCGGCCGGCGGCAACAATGATAAAGGTAAAACCGATGGGCAATAAACTGACCGCACTTTTTTTCGTACTGGGTGCCGTGCTTATCCTGATCACGCAGACCATGTTCATTGTGAACCAGACGCAGCTCGCCATCGTTCTGCAACTGGGCCAACCGGTGGGGGAAATGCGCAAACCCGGCCTCCATTTCAAAACACCCTTCATTCAGGAAGTGCGGTATTTCGACCACCGCATCCTGTCCGTCGATCCGTCCCCCAAACAGATGGTAATCGCGAGCAGCCTGATCACCCGCCCCGAAGAAAAACCGATGGATGAAGCCGCCGTGGCCGCCGCCGACGGAGAAACGGCAAACACGCAGGATGTAGCGGAAGCCCCGGAATCCGCGAACCCGATGGAAGAAGGCGCAAAGAACGAAATCGTCATCCCGCCGATCGACAATGTCAGCGGGGAGCCGATTATCGTTGATTCTTACGCCCGTTACCGCATTTCCGATCCGTTGCAGTTTTTGAAAACGCTGCGCACCGTGGATAACGCGAACAAACGGATCGAAAGCATCATTGATGAGGCCACGCGAACCGTTCTTGGAAAGACCACGTTAAAAGAACTTCTGTCATCCGACCGCGCCCGCGTGATGGAAGAGATCAACACCCGTCTGGATAAAAAAATCAGCGAAGACAAAATGGGGATCGATGTGGTCGATGTCCGCATCGTCCGCGCGGACCTGGGGGAATCCTTGCGGGATTCCACCGTGCGGCGGATGATTTCGGATATGGTCAAACGCGCCACCGAAACCCGCGCGAACGGCGAACAACTGGCCCTTGAAATCCGTGCCGAAGCCGATAAGGAACGCACCGTTCTTCTGGCGAATGCGGAACGCGATGCCCAGAAAATCCGCGGAGAAGGTGATAAGCAGGCGATCCAGACCTACGCCGCCGCCTTTAACAAGGACAAGGAGTTTTACGGTTTCATGCGGTCCATGGAGGCGTATAAAAACACCCTGGCCGATCCGGATACCCGCCTGATCCTCTCTCCCGATTCCGACTTCTTCAAATATTTCGACAATCGAAGCGCACGGTAACCTTCGGGTTTCCTATACAAAGGCGGTATGTTTTTACCATGCCGCCTTTTTTGCGCCATTTTCCGGTTTTTAGAATTAAGGTGCGCTTGGGGTGGCGTGTTTCTTGCATCCTTTTGGCGCACCACATTGACGCGTGCGGGGCAACGTCCTAAATTAACCCCCGCTTGTTCCATAACCCAAAAGGCCTTCTTTCCATGAAAAAGCATTTCAAGATTTTGACGGTGATCGTTCTTCTGGCTGCGGCAGGCATGCCCGCCATGTGCCATGCGATGGGGGACAAGGACAAAGCACCCGCCGATCAAAAAGCCGCTGAAAACGAACCGACAAAAAATGCCGTGATGGCATCGCCCATTCCGCCCGGCGCACCGGCAACCTTTGCCGACCTCGCCCATGATTTATTGCCCGCCGTGGTCAACGTATCCTCCACCATCAAGGCGGGGTCCGCCACGATGGAAGAAGAAGGCATGGGCAGCGAAGGCGAACAGGACCAACAGCAAATGC
>CAYRDI010000055.1:0-10599 GCA_964423095.1 uncultured Micavibrio sp. | reverse complement strand
ACCAAACACCGGCTTTTTCGAAAAGGTGGAGACGATTTGCGAGACGATTCCGAAGGCCGGCAAAATCATGATGTACACTTCGGGGTGGCCGAAGAACCAGAACAAATGCTGGAACAGGATCGGATCGCCGCCGCCGGCCGGATCGAAGAACGCCGTGCCGAAGTTACGGTCGGTCAAAAGCATCGTGATTGCGCCGCCGAGAACCGGAACCGCCAGCACCAGCAAGAATGCCGTCACCAGCATCCCCCAGACGAACAGCGGCATTTTATGCAAGGTCATGCCAGGCGCGCGCATGTTGAAGATGGTGGTAATGAAGTTGGCCGCACCGAGGATGGACGACGCCCCCGCAAGGTGGAGCGCGAAAATCGCCATATCGACAGACATGCCGGGGTGTCCCGCCTTGGACGAAAGCGGCGGATAGATGGTCCAGCCCGTACCGGCACCGTGGCCGGGGCCGCCATCAACGAACATGGAACCCGCGAGCAGCAGGAACGCAGGCACGATCAGCCAGAAAGAAATGTTGTTCAGGCGCGGAAAAGCCATATCCGGCGCGCCAATCATGATAGGCACGAACCAGTTGCCGAACCCGCCGATCAGGCCGGGCATGACCACGAAGAACACCATGATCAGACCGTGGGCCGTGACCCACACGTTCCATTCATGACCATTGGCAGCCATTTGCATGCCGGGATCGGCGAGCTCGGCGCGCATCATCATGGAGAGTGCGCCGCCGACAAGGGCCGCAACCACCGAGAAAATCAGATACAATGTCCCGATGTCCTTGTGGTTTGTGGACATGAACCAGCGGGCGAAAAATCCGGGTTTGTGATCATGCGCGTGTGAATCGTTGGCGTGATCGGCGGTAATGGAATGGGCGTTCATGACGGACAGGCTCCTGTAGGTCTTTGTCTATAAATTATTTCGTTTTGTTGGCGGATACGAGGCTGGCTTTTTGTTCGCTTCTGTATTTATCGAAGCCCAGCGACTGGACACAGGCACGGGCCGGAAAATCGGCTTTCGTTTCTGCGCCGCTGCCGCTGACACAAGCAACCCATTTTTCATATTCTTCGTTTGGAACCGCGTAAACGGAAATCGGCATGGCCGAATGGTCGATACCGCAAATTTCCGAACATTGTCCATAATAAATTCCCGGATTGCTGATCCGCACCCATGTTTCGTTCGTCCGTCCCGGTACGGCGTCCTTTTTTACACCGAAGGCGGGAATCGTCCAGGCGTGGATGACATCCGAAGCGGTTGTCAGAATCTGTATGTTCTTGTCCGTCGGCAAGACGATCGGGTTGTACGTTTCCAGCAGGCGGCGGCCTTTGCCGTCCGGGATGTACTTGTTGATCTCAGCAACGTCCTGTTCGGGTGTACCGGGCTTGCCATCGGCCTGTTTCGGGGCGCGAATGACATCCGCGTTGAATTCAAGACCTTCTTTTTCAGGGTAGCTGTACGTCCATCCCCATTGGTAGCCGGAAATCTTCAAGGTCATGTCCGGTGTACTCGTCCGGTCAAGGTAGAAGAGCAGTTTGAAAGAAGGAACCGCGATAAACAGCAGGATCAGAACCGGCACGGCCGTCCAGACAACTTCCAACAGAACATTGTGGGTGGTTTTGCTCGGCACCGGGTTCGCCTTTGCGTTATAACGCAATACAACCCACGCAAGCAGCAGAAAAACGAATATGACAATCGCTGTGATTATGTAGAGCAGGATGTCATTGTGAAAATGTTCGATCCTCGTCATGTTTGGCGAGGCAGGGGGTTGCAGTCCCAATTCTTCGGGATGCGGTTCGAAGGCGAGGGCCGGTACGGCGGAAAAAACCCAGATCGCCAAGGCGGCAACAATACGGTTGAGGAACATCTTCATTCTTGTCAATTTTTTGCAAAAGGTTAGGTTTGTTGTAAGGCTTTAAAAACAAAGCCCTATCTTTTCACGTTTTTACGCCGAAACCATGGGCAAGAAAAGCGAAAAATGTAAGAAGACCAAGTGCTTTAACACCCTTTTGCGTTGCCCGATAGAAGAGGATTTTCCATGATTGCGTCATTTTACGCCGCCTTGTTGGGCCTGCTGTTTGTTTTCCTGTCTGCGTACGTCATCAAAGGCCGGTTTAAATATGGTGTGGCAATCGGCGATGGCGGATCCCAGCCCATGCTCCAACGCATCCGCATGCATGCGAACTTTGCCGAATACGTGCCATTGGCCCTGCTTCTTTTGTTTATGGTTGATTCTTATCGTTACAGTCCAGCGCTTGTTCATATCCTTGGTTTGACGTTGGTGATCGCCCGCATTCTTCACGCCTATGGTTTGAATGCCAGTTCCGGTACGTCAAAGGGCCGTGTGATCGGCGCGGCACTTACGCTGGTTGTGATTGCAGTATGCGCGCTTCTGGTTGTCTGGCGTTTTACATTGATGATGCTGACGACAGCACTTTAAAGGCGCAAAAGCGATAGCGCGGCGATCGCCGCTGTTTCACTACGCAAAATATTTTTGCCTAATGCAACGGCGCGGATGAATGGTCTGCCAACAATGTCGCTTTTTTCTTCGGTCGTAAAACCGCCCGGCGGGCCGATCAAAACGGCGCAATCCTGCTCCGTTCCGCGCGGCATGGGTTCCACGCCCATGCGTTCGATTCCCGCCCAGACGGGAATATCTTTTGCCCATCCCGCCATCTTCGGCAGGATGTCCGTTGCATCATGGAGGTTTGGAATATCCATGCGCTCACACTGTTCCGCCGCCTCAATGATCTGCGCCCGGATGCGGTCATCATTGATCTTCCGGATGTCCGTGTTTTGCGTCAGAACGGGATGAAAGTCCGTCGCACCAAGTTCGACCGCCTTTTCAATCAGGAAATCCATCCGTTCTTTTTTTAACGGTGTGAACAACAAATGGACACGGTGCCGCGGGTCTTGCTGTTCGCGGATGCGGTTTTCAAGGGTAATTTCGATTTGCTTTTTGTCAACACGTTCGATGCGCCCGACGAATTCGCCGTTGCGTCCGTTGAAGACGCGGACAACCTGGCCTTCGGCAACGCGCATGACATTCCGAAGGTAATGATGCGTATCGCCATCCAAAGAAAGGCTGTGTCCTTCTCCAAGAGGGTTGTTCGTATAAACCCGCGATGTTTTGGTCAGGTCGGTCATGGGGGGCGATCATATCCACTTCACGGCCGGGGCCAAGAAAATTCTGTTTGGGGGTGTTTTCTCATAAAACCCTTAAAACCCTCTTGGAGGTTTTTATCATCTGGCGTTAAATGGATCCCATGGCCTTTACCGATATCAGGTTTGACATCCTTGAAAAGCTGCCACCCGCGGCACGCCCGTACGGGCTTTTGATGCGCCTCGACCGGCCGATTGGCTGGTGGCTTTTGTTGTTGCCCGGATGGTGGGGAATCACACTGGCCGCCGGCGGGGTCAACGGGCTTTCCGGGTATGACTGGTATTTGATGGTGCTTTTTTTCATCGGGGCCATTGTGATGCGCGGCGCGGGTTGTGTGATCAACGATTTGTGGGACAAGGATCTGGATGCCAGGGTGGAGCGCACGAAAATCCGTCCGCTGGCCTCCGGCCAGATCAAACCGTGGCAGGCGGTTTTTTTTCTTTTTATTTTGCTCTTCATCGGGCTTGTCATTCTTGTCCAGACTTCGGCATTGACCTTTTGGCTCGGCCTCTTTTCGATGGCTTTTGTTGTGACCTATCCCTACATGAAACGGATTACGTGGTGGCCGCAGGCATTTTTGGGAATCACCTTTAATTTCGGTGTCCTGATGGGATGGGCGGCGGTGACGGGAACCTTGTCGTGGCAGGCATTTCTTGTGTATATCGGCGCGTTTTTCTGGACGCTGGGGTACGATACCATCTACGCGCATCAGGACCGCGATGATGACCAGATCATCGGCATCAAATCCACGGCCCTATTGTTCGGGGAGCGCAGCAAGACATGGGTGGGCGCGTTTTACGCGCTATGCTGGGTTTGTATGGCGATCACGCTGTTTTTGATGGACGCCAGCATTTTATCGCAAGGGTTGATCCTGCTGCCCGGTGTTCAGTTGTTGTTACAGGTTGTCCGCTGGCGGCCGCATGACCGGGCCAGTTCGCTCTACTGGTTCAAATCGAACAAATATTGCGGCTTACTTTTTCTCCTCAGTTTTTTGACATCCGGATTATAAAAATACTTGAAATACATTACAGATATGTTTTTGTTGCATAAGTAATTTGTGCAGGAGGCGTAATGATGTTTTTAGGCGATAGAACCAAGGAAATCGTTCATAGAGCAACACATCGCGAGGTGACGGCGATCGTAACGCTCCATTTACCCGGAATCGATGTTGGCGTTCATCCTGCCAATCTTGGGGCAATCATAGAAGATAGAAAAATTCTATCACCCGGTAGAGTGCCGTCCGAAGCCTTTTCTCAGGCCGCCAATGTCTGGAAATTCGATGATCAATGCAGTCCCTTGATTGAAAAAGATTTAGTCGTTTTAAAAGAAATCCGTGACGAAATCGCGGATCGTACGACACAGCTTAACAAGGGGCATCTGGATCACCTGAACGAATTCGAGAGACGTGCTGTTTTCGAGAGTGAAGACCTTGTGGCGAGAGCAACGGGGGTCGTGCAGACGATCAGCATAAACTTTTCTGAATCCGCGCAAAAAGGCATGCTGGCTGTAACGGCGATTCCGTTCCGCAGGGTTAAAAATTATCTATTGTCCCTTGCAGAAAAAGCGCATGAACAGGGCGGATCTCTGGACAGTGTTGATATCGTCCACAGTGATTCCATCTCTGCCGCCGATTATTATAAAATCGCCACGCATAAATTTCATGCTGGATGGCGTCGAAGCGCGGGGCAGATTATGATCGACCGTGCAACAAATGCGTTGGCGAGCGTGGGCATTCCCCACGGAAACCATCCCCCAAAACCACGCTATCACTAGGCCGCATACAAGCTGCGCAGTTTTTGTTCGGCGATCATCAACATCGGCAGATCGAGGCTTCCGGCTTTGCGCAGGTCAATGAATACAGGCTCCAGTGCTTTTGCCTCGTGCCCGTGTTCGGACATCCAGCGGGAAACGATCGAACCTTTTTCCGCACCGGATTTTTTCTTGCCTGAAAGGCTGGCCGTCATGTCTTTCAAAACCTTGATCGTCAGGCCGGCTTGTGCGGTGTAGAGATTGTCGATAACGCCGTCCAGTGCTTCGGCAGACCAGTGGTCGTTGGCGGGCAGGTATCCCGCCTGTGTACGCATCCAGTCCAGATGAAATGCTTCGCCCAGTTCGAAATAGATTTTTGCGATCAGGATCAGGTCGGCCTTTTGCGCCCCCGCGATCCGGATAATGTCGCAGGCCGAAGACAGCACGGGCATCAGGGCAATGTCCTTTGCAAGCGTTTCGGGAAGGCCATCCGCAACATGGGCGCGAATGGTTTGTTTGATGAGGCCGAGTAGCCCCGCCGTGACATAGTCTTCGTACCGATCACGTAATTTTCCAACGCCGTCTTCAAACATTGCGATGTCACGGTTGATGTCCAGCTTTTTGCCGCCGCGACCAAGCAACCACGCCACCGTATGTTCGGTCATGTGCGCGATTTCGCGGTAGGATTTCAGTTGCACCATGGCGGGGATTTTGTTGTCCATCGCCTCTATATCACGCCAGAGATGACGGAGCCCGAAGGCTTCACGGACGATGATGTAGGCCTTGGCCACATCGGCGGGCATGGCGTTGCTTTTTGCCATCCGTTCGCGGACGAAGGTCGGGCCCATGCGGTTGATCATGCTGCTGGCCAGTGTGGTGCAGATGATTTCGTTTTTCAGACGGTGGCCCTTGATTTCCTTTTCATACTTATCGCCAAGCATTTTCGGAAAGTAGCGGATCAGGCGGCCTTCCATGGCTTTGCTGTCCGGAATATCGCTGTCCAGAAGATCCCATGTGAAGGTGATTTTGGCGTGGGCCTGCAGCGTGGCAAGCTCCGGCCGTGTCAGGCCATGTCCCTGACGCAATCTGTTCTGGATGGTTTCTTCGTCTGGCAGGCATTCCAAAGCGCGGTTGAGCCCGACTTTGCGTTCGAGTTCGGAAATGAGAGCAGCATGTTCGGGCAACATTTCCGGTGCCTGCAATTCCATGAGGCTGATCGCCTGCGATTGCTGGTAATTGTCGCGCAAAACAAGGTGGGAGACATCATCCGTCATTCCTGCCAGCATCTTATCACGTTTCTTTGTGTCAATATTGTTGTCCTTTTTGCCCATGATGTCGTTCATCAAGATCTTGATGTTGACTTCGTGGTCGGAACAATCGACACCGCCGGAATTATCGATGAAGTCGGCGTTCAGGCGGCCGCCGTTTTCGGCATATTCGATCCGCCCGCGCTGGGTGATGGCGAGGTTTGCCCCTTCGCCCAAAACCTTTGCACGGATTTCCGATGCGTTGATACGCAGCCCGTCATTGGATTTATCGCCGACGTCGGCGTGCGTTTCTTTTGATGCCTTGATATAGGTGCCGATTCCGCCGAACCAGAGCAGGTCTGTGCGAGCGCGCAGCATTGCCTGAATCAGTTCGGACGGGGTTACACGCTCCCGCGGCAGGTCAAACAGTTTCTGGATTTCCGGGGTGAGTTGGAGGCTTTTTTCCGCGCGGGAGAAAATCTTTCCGCCCTTGGACAAAAGTTTTACGTTGTATTCATCCCAGCCTTTAACATCGTTGAACAAACGCACACGTTCATCAAATGTTTTTTTGGGATCCGGATCGGGATCGCAGAAGATATGAAGGTGGTTGAACGCGCCGATCAGGCGAATATGTTCGGAAAGCATCATGCCGTTTCCGAACACATCACCCCCCATATCGCCAACACCGACAACATCGAAATCCTGTTTCTGTATGTCGTGGTTCAATTCACGGAAATGGCGTTTGACGGATTCCCATGCGCCTTTGGCTGTGATCCCCATTTTCTTGTGATCGTATCCCGCCGATCCGCCGGAGGCGAACGCATCGCCCAGCCAGTGGCCGTATTCGATGGAAATGGCATTGGCAATGTCGGAAAAGGTTGCCGTGCCCTTGTCCGCGGCGACGACCAGATATGGATCATCGGAATCACGGCGCACAACGTCTTTTGGCGGAACAATCTTGTTGCCGATATTGTTGTCCGTGATGTCCAAAAGGCCGCGGATAAAGATTTTATAGCATTCGATCCCTTCGGCCAGATAGGCGGGGCGACCGCCTGCGGTCGGGGGTTGTTTCACCACGAAACCGCCCTTTGCTCCCATCGGCACGATCACGGAATTCTTGACCTGCTGCGCCTTCATCAGGCCCAGCACTTCGGTGCGGAAATCTTCGTGACGGTCGGACCAGCGGATGCCGCCGCGGCTGATTTTATCCATGCGGAGGTGAACACCTTCGACACGCGGGGAATAAATAAATATTTCACGGAAAGGGCGGGGTTCCGGTAAATCATCAATCTTGCGGCTGTCCAGCTTGATAGAAAGGTAGGATTTGGGCAGGCCGTCCTTGGTTTTTTGAAAATAGTTGGTGCGCAGGCTTGCATTCACCACCGCCGTGACGGAGCGCAGGATTTTGTCCTGGTCGATCGAATCCACGGCTTCAAGCGCATGGTCGATCTCCACGGCGTATCCCGCCGCATGGCTTTCATTCTGGCCTTTCAGCGCGGGATCAAAGAGGCTTAGGAACAATTTGACGATGCTGGTGGCGATTTTCGGATTTCCGGCCAGCGTGCTTTCGATATATTCGCGGCTGTAGTGCAAGCCCACCTGACGCAGATAACGCAGGTATGTGCGCAGAATGGTGATTTCGCGCCAGTTCATGGCGGCGCGCAGGACGAGTTTGTTCAAACCGTCATTTTCCATGTCCTTGTCCCAGATACGGTCAAAGGCTTCTTCGAACACGGCCTTGATGTCCTTGATCGGCGGCATGGCCCCGTGGGAAGCGCGTTCCATCAGGAAGTCGTGAATCCAGATCACGGTTTTTGCGCGGGCTGGGTGGACTTCGAACGGTAATTCGGCAATCACCTGGAAACCCATGTTTTCGAGAACAGGAAGAATATCGGATAATGTGATCGGTTTTTCGGGGCTGTAAACCTTGAACCGGACGCGGCTTTGTTCGCAATCATGCGGACGGTAAAGGTCCAGCGCGATTTTTCCGGATTTCAAAACTTCTTCGATCTTGCGGATGTCGTGAATCGCGGATTTCGGTTCGTACCGTTCGTGATACCCCACTTCAAACGCATTCCCGTATGTCTGAACGATGCGATTGGTGTAGGTTTGATCCAGTTTTGCCTGCTCCATCGCATCGCGCAACTGTTCGGACCATAAACGTCCCGCCGCTTCCAGCTTGGTTTCGATCGCGGCGGAATCATATTTCGGGGTTTTTTCCAAATGGTTGATGTCGATGTTGAACATCACCCGGGCAAGCGGTGAATCATCCTGCGTGACCTGATAATTCGTGCATTGCCCGCCGAGTTCCTGTTCCAGAATATGTTGCATCCGCAGGCGCAGGCGCGTTTCGTGGCGGTCGCGCGGGACATAAACAAGGCATGAAATGTAACGGCCGAAAGGATCTGTGCGTGTATAGAGCGCGATTCTAGGGCGTTCCTGAAGGCGCAAAATGCTGGTCGCGTGTTTGTAGAGAAGGTCTTCCTCGATCTGGAGCACTTCATCCCGCGGATATTTCTCCATAATATGGCGCAGGGCGCGGCGGTCATGGCTGCCGGGGACAAATTGCGTCCGGTTTGTGACGTTCTGGATTTTAACACGCAAATAGGGAATGTCGCTGACGCTGCGCGAATAGGTAACAGATGTGAAAAGTCCTATAAACAGCATTTCACCGGTGACATTCCCTTTTTTATCGAAGGTTTTAACCGCCACCGCATCCATCGGTACGCGGCGGTGTACGGTGGAATGGCGGTTGACCTTGGAAATGGAAAGCGGCTCCTGCCCCCGGCGAAGTTTTTGTTGCGGATCGGAAAGGCCGGCGCGTGCATTGTTAACGTAAACGGGTTTGGTTTCGTCGCTCAAAAGCCCCATGCTTTTGCCCTTGACCGTTTCGCTCGCCAGTTTTCCGTTCTTTTCAACGAATTTATATTCGCGGTAGCCCAACAGGGTAAAATTATTGTCGTAAAGATATTCCAAAAAAGCCTGATATTCTTCGATCAGGTAATCATCATATTTTGAAGGTGCGAGGCTCAGCTGTTTTTGTGCCTGACGCAACATTTCCTTCATCTGTACCCAATCGGATGTCGCACAACCGACATCTTCAATAACGCTGAGCAGACCCATGCGCAATTCTTCGCATTGCGCATCGCTGATGATGCCACGCAATTCGATGTGCGAAAAAGACGTGCGATGCAGTCCCGGCGCAAAATCCTTTTCAACGCCCTTGATCTCTTTTTTATCGTAGCGGATGTTCAGAATTGGATGGATCAGTGTCTGGATCAATTGTCCGTGGCGGACCACTTCGGCGACGATCGAATCAATCAAAAACGCCATATCATTGTGGACGATGTCGATGATCGTGCGCCCCGACGTCCATCCGTCTTTGTTTTCGATTGGCGTATAGATATGAATGGAAGGAATCTTTCCCTTTTTGTTTTTCAAAAGATTCCAGTGATTTTCGATTGTTCTCGCCAATGTTTGCGAATCCATTTGCGTCATATCGCCTTGCGGTATTTTTGCCAGGTATTTTTCGGCAAAATCTTTTACGGCGGCGGGCGTTTTGGCAGGAAAATGTTTCAGGATTTCGGCGTAGGGAGATTTGGACATCGGATACGACTCTAGGGTTAAGGCACGTGACTATACCCTATGCCTTACCGGATGTTAAGGCAAGGGGAATGGAATGTTATCTTGTTGTTAAATATGGCTAAAAAATAACTTTTTACGCTGCTGCGCAAAATTATTTCTGGGCGGTTTTGGTGACGTTCGCATCCCTGTCCGGCACAAACAGGATCAGCTTGCAGGGTATGTGGTCGTCATTCAATTGTTGGCAACGATTGTAATGGGCCGCCCAGTCCGCGCCCGGAAGGACTTTGAGATTTTCGTGTCCTTCGATCGCGATCGGGGAAAGACCCTCTTGTGCATCGACGTTGAATTTTCGTTCGACCATCTTTTCCAATAACATGGCCAGACGGCTTCTGTCTTCGCGGCCGCCGGTGTCCATGGCAAAGAACGGTCTGTTAAAATCGCTACCTTTATAATCTTCGACTTTGACGGCAACCTGTCTGCGGCCACGCTGCAATTCAAAATCTGTCGAAGACAGCATCGTCCCTTCATAGCCGATATGTATGGATCTTGGAACGCCGCCGCCGGCGTCTTCGCGCTGTGCATCCTGCGGGTTGACGATCAAAAGATAGTTTCCCGGGCGGACGGTGCTTAATTCATAATATCCGTCTTCGGCGGTGATGGCGGTTGCAATGTCCGTGGATCTGCCATCCACAGGGATCAACTGAACTTTCATATGCGATGCTTCGGTTCTTCCTTCTTTGTCTTTGATGAAGACGCTGCCCGTGATTTCCCCTGCCATGTGGACGGGGAACGTCAAATCAACCATCTGGCCTGCATGCGGGAGGATGGAGACGCCCTCAAACCCAGAAACCATGAAAG
>CAYRDI010000054.1:0-10656 GCA_964423095.1 uncultured Micavibrio sp. | reverse complement strand
CATCGGATTTATTTTGAAAGGAATTTTTTTATGCCTTTTGGACTTCTTCGAAAAAAGGCGTAAAATCTCTCCCATGAAAACATCACTCTTTCTTTTGTCCGCCCTGCTTCTAGTTCCCGCCCTTGCGAACGCGCAAGGCGTGGATGATATGTCCGGTATGTCGGGTGGGTCATCCGTCTATGATTTGAATTCTAACCGCGCGACCGTGGCCCCCGCCAATCCGGCCGAACCTGTGCTCGACCATCCGCCGATGGCAACGGGCGGCGGCACGGGCATGATGCCGATGGAGGGCGTACCGGTCGAAAGCACGCCCGAACAGCCCGCCGCGATTGAACCCGCGCCCATCGAAGTCGCCCCTGTGAACAATGCGCCGTCTGATTCCGCCCCTGCCGAAAACGGTGATATGGCCCCTGCCCCCACCGCCATGCCCTATGGCAGCAGCATCGGGGCCGCGCCGCCTGCAAAAAATTCTATGGATGGTAAAAAATTCTGCACGCTGAAAATCTCATTCGGCAGCAAATGCTGCGGCGTTGATCAAAAGGCGGCGGATGACATCAAAACCTATCTGGATGGAAAGAAAGACGATCTTTCCTACATCTCCGCCCCATGGGGCAAGGAAGGCGAATTCGATTATTGCATTGATATTCCCAAACACGGCAACCGCGCCAAAATCTATACCGACCTGAAAAAAATGCTGGTCAAACACGGCTCGCCTTCGGGCAATGCGGGCGGCGTGACGCTGACGGGGGCGGGGTTCGAACGCGTTTCTACGGATCGTTGAGACGCCGCGCTATCGTCCGCGCGCGGCGCGTTGCAACCGCTCGTTGATCGCGATGCCGATGCCGGTATCGGGAATGTCCATCACCGCAATCCCTTTGTTGGCTGGGTTGTCCAGTGCGCGAAGATACGAAAACAAATTCGCGGCCGCTTCGAACAGATCGCCGCTCTCGCTTAAATTCCGGAACTTGTCATCGCCCAGCGCGCTTGCAAACCCACCGCCCTTGATTCCCATGAATTTGGTTGAACCGAAGGCAAGCAACCCTTCTTCGGGCGCAACATCCACGGCCTTTAACCGCACGGGAATGTTTGGCGCATAATGCTTGAGGAGCTGCCCCGGGGATTTCGGGGCCTCATGCGCACCGAAATCATAGGAGACATCGCCCAGATACTCTTTCAAATCTTCCGCTGTCACGGCACCGGGGCGAAGGATTACGGGGACATCGCCCGATAGATCCAGCACCGTGGATTCAAGCCCCACCTTGCACGCACCGCCGCTCAAAATAAACGGCACACGCGCGCCCAATGACTCCTGCACATGCTTTGGGGTGGTGGCGGATGGCTCCCCGCTCGCATTCGCAGATGGTGCCGCAATCGGAACGCCCGCGGCCTCGATCAACGATAACGCCACCGGATGGCTCGGCATCCGGATCGCGATGGTGGGAAGCCCCGCGCTGACCAGATCGCTCACGCCGCCCTCCTTTCTGGCGGGTAATATCAACGTGAGCGGGCCCGGCCAGAACGCCTGCATCAATCCCTTCGCGCGGTCATCGACATGCACGAACTTTTGCGCATCCTCGCGCTTTGCCACATGGATGATGATGGGGTTGATCGCAGGGCGGTTTTTCGCGGCAAATATTTTGGCAACCGCGCGCCCGTCCAGCGCATTCGCGCCGAGGCCATAGACCGTCTCTGTCGGAAACGCCACGATCCCGCCACGTTTTATAATCTCTGCGGCTTCGGCAATGCTTTCGTGACTGACGGATTTCATGGTTGTCATGCCCCATAAAGAGCCATTACAGCCTCCAAAATGCAAGAATTTTTAGGTAGGACTGGCCGTCATGCCAATTTGCGGCCCCAAAACAATACCTAATTTTTTGGATAGGTAAGGAAACTCGTCAGGATATTTTGCGCAGTGTTGAACAACACTGCGCCATATAACCAGATTGGTGCGCGCACAAGTAAGGAACGCCGGGTCTGGTGCTGCATTAAACTCTTCACGAATTTTTTTAAGAATATTTACTTTGGTGAACGCATTGGTTAACCCGATTTCCTGCGCCAATTCCGATAACTCTTCTTCACTTGCCCTATCCAGCTCAATACCAAGCTCCTCTATATCTGACTCTGATGGCATCGCAGAAAGGATATAATCTATATACATGGCAACAGGTATGGGGGATTGCTCCAATAGCTCTGGAAAATCTTGCATTACATACTCAAATAGCACCTCTGTACCATAGGCCAAAGAGAATGAACCCTCTTCACGTTGCCTTTTCTTTTTTGCAATATCATATTCGACACGCATACCAAACGCAGCACTAAATATGGGCACGATTGCATCCATGAATGCTTTGTTATCGCCCCACTCATCTTTTAGAATTTTAAAAAGATCATTTTCAAAAATATAATGATGGTTATCTTCTGCGACTAAACGACCCACCATCGCGGCCACTAAATCTTCTTTTATTTTTATCCACGGCTTGGGCTCTACATCGTTTGTCTGCCCAATAAAAAATGTAACGCTCACATGGCCCGCAAGTATAAGCGCATGAACCGCTTCGTTCATACCTTCGATAGTCTGCTCGTCTTGAACAACATCAAAATTGTTTCTGTGTTTTGTTAGGATTTCAAGGTAGCGGCCCCAAGCCCCTGCGCGGGACATATTGACCAAATCACGTTTAATGCTTTCTACACTCATAAAAACACATCCTGAATACAGGAGGCTCTAAAACATATTTGTCATTATGTCAATATTTATAGGTGTCGATGCACCACGCCGCCCGTTTGCGGGGTCTTGACGCCCGTGGTGGTGGGGAACGATAACGGCAATCCCATCACGCTGCGCACCGCCAGATACGCAAAACATTCGGCCTCGGTCGCGTCCCCGTTCCACCCCAGATCATCGACCGGTTTGACAATCCCGCCCAATCGCGCGTTCAGCGCCGCCATCAACGCCTTGTTATGCCGCCCGCCGCCGCACGCATACCAAACCTTCGGCGGCGTTGGCATAAAGGCAACGGATCGTACAATCCCTTCTACTGTGAACGCCTGCAACGTGGCGGCGCCGTCTTCGGTGGACATGGATTCAATCATGTGGGTAAAACCACCCATATCGGCAATATCCCACTCATTGCGGTCCAGCGATTTGGGCGGCGTTTGCGTAAAATACGGGTGCGACAGCCATTCTTTCAAAAACTTGGTTTGTACCATGCCTTTTTGTGCGGCCTGCCCATCCTTGTCATATGCCGCGCCTGTGCGCGTTTTCATCCAGTCATCCATCAGGGCATTTCCCGTTCCCGTATCGAAGGCAAGGATGTTTCCATCCCCCTCCCCGATCCATGTCACATTCGCCACGCCGCCAATGTTTAAAACCGCGCATGGGAACACTGCCTGTTCCGATGCCATGCGTGCGGCATGGTAAACGGGGGCCAGCGGCGCGCCCTCCCCGCCGGCCTTCACATCCTTGCTGCGGAAATCATCGACCACATCGATCCCCAATTCCTTTGCCATGGCGGCACCGTCGCCGATCTGGATGGTGATCCCGTCCTTTGGCGCATGGTAAATGGTCTGCCCGTGCAGGCCGATGACGTCCACACCGGATGGTGCAATCCCCTCCTGCGCCATCAGGGTTTTTACGGCCGCGACGTGGGTGCGGGTTACAATTTCTTCGGCCCCTTTCACCAGGGCGGATTGGCGGTTAAGGGCGCCAAAAGAAATCCTTAACATCTCGCGGTCGGTGGGGGCATAGGGGATGGTAACAAAGCCCTTGGGCTTCACAAAATCAAGACCGTCCGTTTCGATCAGGGCGCAATCCACCCCGTCGAGCGATGTGCCGGACATAAGGCCGATGGCGGTGTAGACTTTTTGTGCGGTCATGGCTATAACCCTGTTATGGCATACAAATCCGAATTCCTGAATACTCTATCCGAACGCGGCTTCCTGCACCAGTGCAGCGATTACGAAGGTCTTGATAAAAAACTGATGGGAGGTGTGCAATCCGCCTATATCGGGTTTGATGCCACGGCCAAATCGCTCCATATCGGCAACTTGACCGGTATCATGATGCTGAAATGGTTTCAGGAATGCGGGCATAAACCCATTACGCTGATGGGCGGCGGAACGTCCAAGGTCGGCGATCCGTCTTTTAAAGACACCACGCGCAACCTGATGACCGATGATGTGATCCGTGACAACATGGAAAACATCCGCGCGACCTGCTTTGATCAATTCCTGCGCTATGATGATTCCGCCACCGGCGCGAAGATGGTCAACAATGATGACTGGCTGTCGGAACTCAAATACCTCGACTTCCTGCGCGATTACGGGCGTTATTTCACCGTCAACCGGATGATTAGCTTCGATAGCGTCAAAACGCGCCTCGAACGCGAAAGTCCGCTCACCCTGCTCGAATTCAATTATATGGTGATGCAGGGCTATGACTTCCTTGAACTCTACCGCCGCGAAGGCACGATCCTTCAAATGGGCGGCTCCGATCAATGGGGCAACATCATCAACGGGGTCGATCTTGCGCACAAATCAGATCAGGTCCAGCTCTTTGCCCTCACCGCGCCGCTGCTGCTCAATTCCGCCGGTGAAAAAATGGGTAAAACCGTGGGCGGGGCTGTCTGGCTCAATAAAAATATGCTCTCGCCATATGATTACTGGCAATATTTCCGCAACGTCGATGATGCGGATGTTGGCAATCTTCTCGCCCGCTTTACCATGCTGCCGATGGAGGAGGTCAAACGCCTTGCCGCGTTGCAGGGTTCTGAGATCAACGAAGCCAAGAAAATTCTCGCGCATGAAGCAACGAAACTCTGCCATGGCGAAGCGGCCGCGCTCGATGCGGCGGCCACGGCGCAAAAAGTGTTCGAACAAGGCGGCGTCGGCGGGGATCTTCCTTCCATCAACGTCTCAAAGGCCGATCTTGAAAAGGGGATTTCCGTCCTCGATCTGTTCGTGCAGGCGGGACTTGCGGCTTCGAAGGGCGAAGCCAAACGCCTGATCGAAGGCGGCGGCGCAAAATGCAACGATGCGCCCATCAAGGACATCGCGGCAACCGCGTCCGCAAATGACCTCACATCCGATGGGTATATCAAACTGTCTGCCGGTAAAAAACGCCACGCGCTGGTGAAAACGGCCTGACCCCCGTCCTGCCTTGCCCATCCCCCCGTTTCCCGCTATTTTGGGGGGATGGACGCACAAACCCCCGCCGAACCGGTCAATGACTATCTGCAAACCGCCCTCACATGGGTTCACGACCACATCCTCACCCCGCAAATGGGCGTGGAACTTGGGCTGGTCGTTCTTTGCCTGCTTTCCTCGTTCCTCTTAACGCGGGCTATCCAGAACCAGTTGAAACAGGAACAGGGTTTTGCCGCCAATCTTTACGGCCGCATGCATGGCGCGCTGCACTGGCTCTCCCCGTTCCTCTATCCCTTCACCGCACTCTCCATGCTTTTTATCGCGGACCAGTTTTCCACGCTGGCGGGGTACGATGCGGGCCTGTGCCGGATCGTGATGAAACTCTTTCTGGCATGGATCGTCATCCGCGCCGTCACCTACGTTATCCGCAATGATTTCGTGCGGAATATGGCGAGCCTGATCATCTGGTCGATCGCCGCGCTCTCCATCTTCGGCGTGCTGGAACAGGTCACGGGAAGTTTGTCGGAAACAGGCGTCTCTTTGGGGGATTTTCGCATCACCGCGCTGGGTGTGATCAAGGGGATATTGGTGCTGGGGGCTATGCTCTACGGCTCGCTCGCGCTGTCCGGATTTATCGACGGACGGCTTTATCAAACCAAACTCAACCCCGCGAGCCGTGTGCTCATCGGCAAAATCATCCGCATCTTCCTGATCGCCGCCACGCTGCTCATCGCCATCACCACGGCGGGGATCGATCTATCCGTGCTGGCCGTGTTTTCCGGGGCTGTCGGGCTTGGGATCGGGTTCGGTCTGCAACGCGGTTTTTCCAACATGTTTTCGGGGATGATGCTGCTGATCGACCAATCGATCAAACCGGGCGATGTCATCGAAATTGCCAGCCCGTCGGGCGGTGAAACCACTTTCGGCTGGGTCACGCACATGGGCGGGCGTTATACCGAAATCGTCACGCGCGATAACAAATCCTTTTTGATTCCCAACGAACATCTGATCACGCAACAGGTAATCAACTGGAGCCACGGGAACACGCTCGTCCGCCTGAAAATCGATTTCGGCGTGCATTACAATTCCGATCCGCATTTGGTGAAAAAAATCGCCGAAGAGTGCGCGGCCAGGGTCGCCCGCGTGGAAAAAGAACCAAAACCGATGTGCCACGTCGTGGCGTTCGGGGATTCTTCCATCAACTTTTCTTTACGTTTCTGGATCCGCGATGCGGAAAAAGGGGTGACGAACGTGCAGGGCGATGTTTTCCTCGCCCTGTGGGACGCGTTCAAGGAAAACGGGATTCAAATCCCCTATCCGCACCGCGAAGTTTTCATTCACGAAAAAAAACAGGCGTAAAAAAGGGGCGCCTCACGCGACCTTTTTCAATTCCTTTAACGCGGCCATCACTTCATCCGTGTGGCCTTCGACCTTGACCTTGCGCCATGCACAGGCGATCTTTCCTTCTTCGTCGATCAGGAACGTGGAGCGCTCAATGCCCATATATTTCTTGCCGTACATGGATTTTTCCGCCCATACGCCGTACCGTTCGCACACATCGCCTTCTTCATCGGAGGCCAGCGGAAATTGCAGATCGTATTTTTCCTTGAACTTGTCGTGTTTTTTCACGCTGTCCTTGGAAATGCCGACGATCGCGACACCCAGCTTTTCGAACGATTTTATATTTTCGGAAAACGAACAGGATTCCGCCGTGCATCCCGGCGTATCATCCTTGGGGTAAAAATAAACCAGAACCTTTTCACCCTTCATATCGGATAAACGAAAATAACCGCCATTGTCCGTGGGCAGGTTGATTTCGGGGGCTTTGGAACCTTCCTTGACGGCGGACATTTGTATCTCCCTGTACTGGTTTCAAACAGGACAAATGTCGTCTTTTTGATGCAAAAGTCAAGAATGCGCCTGACAAAAGATCAATTTTATCCTATTGTGAACAAAGAAAAAATTGATTGCCGAACCGGAACCCGTCACGTGTTAAAGCCGCTTTTCAAATTCAGCCACAGGACCGTCGTCCTTCTGTTCGAACTTCTGGCGATCCTTGCCATCCTGTGTGCCTTCGCTTCGGTCTTTTTCGTGTGGCGCATTTCTCAAGGCCCCATTTCGGTCGGCTTTGCAAAAGACTACATCGAAGAAGCCTTGAGCAACGAAAGCGAAGATTTTTCGGTCAAATTCGACGATTTCGTTTTTTCGTGGCCGGAACTCAAAGGGCCGTTCCTGCTTGATCTTACCGGACTGCGCGTGCAAAGGGGACAACGGCAAAGCGATGCCCTCTCCATCGCCAAGGCCTCGGTCGGGCTATCGCGGCGCGCGCTTGTCTTCGGGCGTATCCGTCCGGTCAGCGTCATTATCGATTCCCCTTCGCTGGAACTGGTGCGTAGCAGGGACGGGCATCTGAACGTCCTCATCGATAACGGCGTCAAAGAAATGGGGCCGAAAAAACCGCAAGACTCGACTTCGCCGCCGGGACAGGAAGTTGCACAGATTTTCAAAGACATGGCGAACCGCACGCGGGGCAGTCTTTTTTCCCGTCTTCGTGAATTTGAAATCCGTAACGCCAGCGTTGCCATCCGTGATTATGCGCTGCGCGTTTCCTGGTACTCCACCAATCTGAACTTCAAACTAAAACGCATGGATCATGGCGTGGCGGCAATGATCGATCTGCCCTTGCCCGGCGGTAAAATGGATGATGCGGGGATCAGCCTTGATGTCGCCTATCGCAAAGACTCCGATGATTTTCGCGGCATCGTCCATGTCCGTGATGTGAATCCGCAAATCATTTCCAAATTCCTGCCGCTGGGTGATGTGTTCGCGGGACAAAATCTTTATTTTACGGGCGATATCGATTCTGCCTTTGATTCAAACTTTATCCCGACGCAAATGACCTTTTCAGGATCGATCCCCGAAGGCGATATTTCGATTCCTGAAGAATACGATGCGCCCATCGATGTAAAGAATATCGCCGTTGCGGGTTCCTATGACCGTACGCAAAACCTTCTGGACGTTTCGAATATTTCCGGTGTCATCGGCGGCGTTTCTTTCTATGGCAAGGCTTCGGCCAAACAAGCCGGTGATGCTTTTGTCGTTCCGATCACGCTGGGCGTGGATCAGGCGGAGCTTGCGCAAATCCCGCCCCTCTTCCCCAAATCCGAACAGGATGGCGAAGCCTACGAATGGCTCGGCAAAAATATTACGGGCGGTACGTTCCACGATGTTGCGCTGGATATGGAACTGCGCCTTTCCAAAAAAATGCCCGCCCCCGCGCCTGCGCCGGAAACGGAACAACCGCCCGCAGAAAAAACGAAAGCGGCGGAGGCAACAGCGCCGGCACCTTCTTCCACAACCGTTCCTATTACAAAAGAAACACCGGAACAAACGCCGGAATGGGCCGTGGATATGCCCAAAATGCAACTGGCCTTTGCCTTTGACGGGGCGAAGGTACAATACGAAGAAACACTGATGCCGGCTGAAAACGCGCGCGGCAAGGGCCTTCTCGATCTTCATGCCGAAACGCTCGACATCATGGATGCCGAAGCCGACATAGGCGACATTCACGGTGCGGGCGTGACCGTAAAACTGACGGATCTGATGACGCGCGGCGGTGGCTATGTGGATATTGCGGCGAAACTGAACGGGCCGCTCTCCACCGCGCTGAAATACATTGCCTCTCCGCCCATCGACATGGGTGAAAAAGAAATCGGGATCGACGCCGCCAAGGTCAAGGGAACGATCGCGGCCGATGTCACCGTCGGCCTTCCCACGGTGAAAGATGTGCCAAAAGATGCGGTGAAGGTGGGCATCAATGGTACTTTGAACGACATCGACATTCCGGCCATCGTGAACGGTTTGCCTCTGTCCGGCGGCCCCTTAACACTGGCCACCGAAGACGGCGGTTTCAGAATCAACGGGGATGCGAAACTCGCGGGCCGCCCCACCAAAATGGAATGGCACCAATATTACGACAGCACGGGCCGCCCCTATTCCATGCAGGTCAAAGCCAATATCGGTGCGGATCAGGAACTCCGTCATGCCTTTGGCGTCGATCTTGATGAATACATCAACGGCACCGTCCCCGTCGATGTGGTCTATACGCTTAAAAACGGCGATGCGGCCGTGGATGTGACGGGGGATTTAACGCCCGCGCGCATTACCATCGCCCCCTTCCGCTTTGAAAAACCCGTGGGCATGGCGGGCGATCTTTCATTGAAAGCGGTCTTAAAGGACGATGTGCTCAAACGCCTGGAAAATGTAAATATTAAAAGCGATACGTTAAACGTCGAAAATGCGCTCATCGACTTTGCCGCCATCAACGGAAAATCCGCCGATCTTTACAAAGGCTCGCTTCCATCCGCACAGATTGGAAAATCAAAAGGCTCCATGACCTTTCAGGTCACCGATCAAAACGTGATGACCATAAAGGCCGATGCGCCGGTCTTTGACCTCGCGCCCTTTCTCGAAGAAACGGAATCTTCCGACATCGCGCTGTCCGCCGCGGCACCAAAAATCAAAAAACAAAAAATGACCATCGCGCTCAACGCCAAATCGATGCTGGTCAAAAACGATCAATCCGTGCGCGATGCGAAATCCTATATCGAAATGGATGATGACGGCGACATCACACGGCTGGAATATGATGCACGGGTGGGAAAGGACAACAACATTCTTGCCATCCGTTTTCGCCCCGATGATGCGGGGAAACGCACCTTCCGCCTTGAAACCGACAATGCGGGGGAGGTGCTTTATGCCTTTGGTGTCTATGAAAACATCCATGGCGGACGTTTGGTGATTTACGGCGAACCCAAGGGCGAAGACAAACGCGGAAACATTTACGGCACCATGCGCATGGAAAATTTCCGCGTGGTGAAGGCCCCCGCGCTCGCAAAACTGCTCAGCTTGATGAGCTTGACCGGCATTTCGCAAATTCTGGGCAATCAGGGATTGGTCTTTTCCAAGCTGGAATCCGGCTTTGAATGGCGTTTCCGCCCCGAAGGCAATCTTTTGATCATCAAGGATGGAAAAACATCGGGCTCCAGCGTCGGGCTCACCTTCTCCGGTGTGCTCGACCGCGGCAAAAAAACCACCGATATTTCGGGCACCATCATCCCGATGACGGAGGTGAACTCCCTGCTCTCCAAAATTCCGCTGGTGGGCGAAATTCTGGGCGGGGCCAGCGGGCTGATCGCCGCGACCTATTCGATGAAGGGGCCGACCTCCGACCCGCGCGTGACCGTCAACCCGCTCTCCGTGCTTGCGCCCGGCATCATCCGCCGCATCCTGTTCGAAGGTGGGTATGAAAGCAAAATTCCCGGCGATGATGAAGACGCCGCGCCCGCAACCAAAGAAACCCCGCAAAAAGGCGCGTTGAACAAATAACGCACCCACCGCGATGATTGATTAAAAACTTTGTTCTTGACCTTTTGATCACATAGGTCTATATTCCTAATTGAATTGTTGCCGCTTTGCGCCCCGTTTTTACGGACACCGCGCAAGGCGGCTTTT
>CAYRDI010000053.1:0-11246 GCA_964423095.1 uncultured Micavibrio sp. | reverse complement strand
GTTCTGGAGCGTGCCATCGCAGCAGGAGGAAGCTCCCTTAAGGATTACCGTCAAGCGGACGGACAACTCGGTTATTTCCAACACAGCTTTTCGGTGTACGGGCGGGATGGAGAACCTTGCCCGCGCTGCCGGACGGGTGCTAAGAAAAAGGGTAGCAAGCCCGCATTTATCCGGAAAATTGTTCAGGCGGGACGGGCGACCTATTTTTGTCCCCGGTGTCAGACATAAAAGAAGGAAGCGAAGACGAAGCGATGAAAAAGATTTCCTTTATCCTGCTCTCGTGTCTGTTCTGGATGGCGGGCGCAACGGGCGGGCAGGGGTCGGAGACGGTTTCCACCACAACAACCCCGCCACCTGCCTTTTTTGAGGCCCTGTATGATGTTCCGGTGATGCCGGGATTGGAAGAATTGAAGGATCAGGCCATGTTGTTCGATAAGCCGGACGGGCGGATTGCTTCGGTCACGGCGGTGTCCCGGACAAAAGGCGAGGCGGAGATTTCGCGTTTCTATGCCGATGCGATGCCTGCGCTTGGTTGGAAAAAGATTAATGAAAATCAGTATGTTAGGGGTGACGATCTGTTGGGCATCGAACTTTCGTTACATTCCCCCTATACGGTCGCGAAATTCACGCTTTCTCCGCGGCCATAAAGGTTAAAAAAGGGCCCATGTTTCCCTTGACAATAAAGTGTTAAAGCGCGTACAACACCACGTCTTTTCCCGCAAAAACGGGCTTTTATCGGACCTTTGGAAAAGACCAAGATAGACAATGATTTTTACAAACAAAAGACGAAGAGACAATGGCAAACCACGCTTCTGCAAAGAAAAGAATTCGCACCAACGCGCGTCGTAACGAAATCAACACGGCACGCGTCAGCCGTTTGCGCACCTTTATCAAAAAGGTTGAAACCGCCATCGCGTCCGGCGATGCAAAGGCCGCAACCGATGCTTTCAAAACGGTTCAACCCGAATTGATGCGCGGGGTTGCAAAAAAAGTGATCGGCAAAAATACGGCGGCAAGAAAACTTTCAAGATTGTCCGCAAAAATAAAAGCGATTGCGAAATAAAACAAGGGCCCTGAAAAGGGCCTTTTTTATTGGTTTCTATCGCTTTTTTTAAAATGAAAAAAGATGGTATAAAGAAACCATTAACATTGCCATGGTTGTCCATCGTCATCTGTCAACGATTAAATTATTTCTTTTTTCGCCGTTCCCTATTTATTCTGATTGATTGTGAAAAAAAATCGTTTTAGGGTCACCGAACAATCAAGAAAAAACCTGTGAACAAACAGGATGTCCGGGGAACTTAATGGATGAAGAAACCATGCGTTCTGTGGCCCCAGGCAGTGTAGAGGACTGTGACTTCCCTTTGGGAAAAAGAGTTGGAGTTGAGGAAGCGTTCTGAGCCTGCGTCCGTTTTTTAAACGGGCGTCCCCGGTTCAAACCGACACCTTTTATTATCGCCGCGTTGACAGGAAGAATTGCTAGAAAGTCATTTCTCGCAAGGGGTTTTCTGTGTCTTTTCTGCCGCGCGGCTTTGGAAAACATACTTTTGACTAAGTTTTTAAGTGGAGAAGAATACAAATGTCAGAACTTACGGGTCAGTCCGGAAATATCGCGTCCTTTCAAACAGAATCCTTTGCCCCCACACCTGAAGTCCTCGCGGCCTGGGCGGCCGTTTATAAAGAACTGCGTGATGAATTCGGCGAAGCCGTTTATCGCAGCTGGCTGAAACCCCTGACTCTGCAAGCCTATTATCATGGCACGGTCGAAGTATCTGTTCCGACGCGTTTTATGCGCGACTGGATTCAAACCCACTATTCTAAACGCATTCTTGAAATGCTGGGTGGCAAGCACACAGAAATCAAACGCCTTGAGGTTGTGGTGGTGCAGGCCGCGCAATCCGTAGAGGTTGTGGACTCCGAAAAAGCCAAAGGCAACGACAACAAACCAGCGTTGCCGGCCATGGATGACATGAACGAACTGGCTTCCCCGCTGGATGCCCGTTACACGTTCGGATCTTTCGTTGTGGGCAAACCGAATGCGCTGGCCCATGCGGCCGCCCGCCGGGTGGTGGAAAGTGCTTCCGTTCCTTTCAACCCGCTCTTCATCTATGGCGGCGTCGGTCTGGGTAAAACCCACTTGATGCATGCCATCGCATGGGCAATGAAAGAAGCGCATCCGTCCAAACGCGTGATGTATCTTTCGGCTGAAAAATTTATGTATCAATTCGTGCGTGCCATCCGTTCCAACGAAACCATGGCGTTCAAGGAGTTCTTCCGTTCGGTGGATGTTCTGATGATCGATGACATCCAGTTCATTTCCGGCAAAGAATCCACGCAAGAAGAATTCTTCCATACCTTCAATGCCTTGGTGGATCAGAACAAGCAGATCATCATTTCGGCGGACAAGGCACCAAGCGACCTGACCGGAATCGATGAGCGTCTGCGTTCCCGCCTTGCGTGGGGCCTTGTTGCGGACATTCAACCTTCTACCTATGAACTCCGCCTTGGTATCCTTCAGGCAAAGCGCACGCAGCTTGGGGCCACTGTACCGGATGCCGTGCTGGAATTCCTCGCGCTGAAGGTCACCTCCAACATCCGCGAACTTGAGGGCGCGCTGAACCGCATCGTTGCCCATGCCGATGTCGCGAAGCAGCCGATCACGCTCGAAAGCACGCAAGAAGTATTGCAAGACCTACTGCGTTCCCATGACCGCCGGATCACGATTGACGAGATTCAGCGCAAAGTGGCCGAACATTACAATATCCGTCTGGCCGATATGCATTCGGCCCGCCGTTCCCGCAATGTCGCCCGCCCGCGTCAGGTGGCAATGTTCCTGGCCAAACAACTGACCGCCCGGAGTTTGCCGGAAATCGGGCGCAAATTCGGCGGCCGCGACCACACAACGGTGATGCACGCCGTGCGCAAGGTGGAGGAACTGGTGGGGGAAGATGTCTCCTTCGCGCAGGACGTTGAAGTCATCAAGCGTGCGCTGACGGGCTGATAGACTTAAAGATGGTTGAGATTATAGAAAGGGGCCGCGCTTGCGGCCTCTTTTTTTGGCAAAGGCACGGCGGGTTTCAATCCGGTTTCCATCAAAAATTTCTGGAAAGCATTGGCATCCAGAAATTGTACCGCTGTTTCAATGCGGCTGGCTTCGGTGTTGTCGAGCCTGCGTGTCTGGGCCCATTCCCGAATGTTCCCCGCATGTATTTCGGGATGGTAGGAATAAAGGTAAACATCTCCCGCGCCGTACCGTACATGATAGGACATGGCCGTTTCGCTATCTTTTAAAAACCAGAGCAGCTTTCCCTGTTCGGCTGTTATTCTTTCATACGGGATAAGCGCGGGCCCGCCCCAATGGAATACACCGCTTGTGTCCCGGTGGTTGGCGTTTTGTAAACGCACGAGGTGGAGGTTTTCGGTTTTTCCCGAAAACGGAACCTCACAAACCGCGCGCGCCGGGCCAGAGGCCATCCCGAAAAACATGGACAGACCTGTGTTTTCAATCGTTTTGTCTTCTTGTGTTTTGGCATCGCGGATACGGTATTTGATTTTATCGGCAGCAAAAGCCGCGCCCGCACAAATACCGATATAGTTAAACCGGCCTTCAAAAACGCCTGATTTTATGGCGTTCATAACATTATCGCCCAACGCTTCTTTAAATTGCCCTACCGACTGGCCTGCAAAAATCAAGGTGCCTGTCTCATATTTCCATGCTTCGGTTGTCCGCATTTCGTGCGACGTGATGCCCGATACAGGGACATCCAGATGTTTTTGGAGTTCCCGCACCAAAAGCGGCGCGCCAAACTGGCTGGTGCCTTTGCCGATGTAGACACGGACGCTCATTGTCTATTGCTCCAGCAAAATATTTTTCCAGTCGGTGTCTGGAACGAAATTTTTTGCGATAGCGGCGCCTGCCTCTTGTTCTTCCGGATGATTGACCAGATTTTCTGCGCGGGTTTCAAAATGCACGCCGCTCAAAATGGCGCGGCCATCACCGACATTTTTGCGGATGATCGCGGCAGGGTTTCCGGAGATGCCGGTATAGGTGGCCAGAATTTCTGTATCATCCTTGCCTGTGCGAAAGGCGGGGCCGCCGTGGTAAAAGGCGCGCGTTTTTGTACCATCAAAAAGTTCGATGTCCGCAACGCCCGCGCTGTTCAGGGTCAAATCGTAATAGGGCGCGATATCGGGGAGGGAGCCATAGGCGATGGCTTCGGTAAAGGCCAGTTCGCGGGGCCCGCTGATTTCATCGTCCCGCCCTTTGTGGAATTCGATCTTGCTACAGCCGTAATAGGCACCGGCGCAAATGCCCAGATAGGTGCCGCCTTCTTCGACATAGGCGCGGATGTTGTTATTGCCCGCACCGTTCAGTTTTTTACAATAGGGAAGATCGGCCCCGCCCGGCATCACGAAAAGATCGGCGAGGCCGAGGACGCGGCCATCGATAACGGCTTCAGCGTTGGCCAGCCACAGATCATCACCCGCAAAAAATTTTTGCAGGCAGGAAAGGCTGAAATCCCCGACACCCTCGTCGTGGTATATGACAATACTGCGTGTCATGGCGGGGGCACGATACGTGATCGCCCGTACCCCTGCAAGGGGTGAAAAAGCGGGTTGAAAACCATCTGAAAAACCCCTGAAAACCGCTTGGCACGGGGGTTTCCTATGCTATAGTCGAATCACTCAGAAGATTTGATATGTAATTAAACCCTAAGCGATAACGCTAAGAAGGCCCCTATGAAAATAACGATTGACCGCGCCGCCCTGATGAGAGCCCTGAACCACGTCCAAAGTGCCGTGGAGCGCCGGACGACCATTCCCATTCTATCGAATGTTTTGATGAAGGCCGAAGACGGTGTCCTGACCCTTGCGACGACGGACATGGATCTGGAAATCAACGAAGCGGTTGCGGCGAATGTCGATAAGCCCGGTGCGACGACCGCCCCTGCCGCCACGTTGTTCGACATCGTCAAAAAACTGCCCGAAGATGCGGCTGTGGTGCTTGATCTTGATAGTTCGGGCAACCAGATGGCGGTCAAGGCAGGGCGTTCCAATTTCCGGCTGGCCTGTTTGCCGGTCGCGGATTTCCCCGAAATCGGTCAGGGAAAACTGGGCACCAGTTTTTCCATTCCGGCCAATGAACTCCGCGCGTTGATCGACCGTACGAAATTCGCGATGAGCACGGAAGAAACCCGCTATTATCTAAACGGCATTTATCTGCACGCCGCCGACAATGACGGGGTAGAGGTGCTGCGCGCCGTGGCCACGGACGGGCACCGCCTTGCCCGCTTTGAAATGCCGCTGCCCGAAGGGGCGGCTGGCATGCCGGGCATCATCATTCCACGCAAAACGGTGGGGGAACTGCGTAAGCTCGTGGAAGAAGCAGGCGATTCCATCAAGGTTTCGCTGTCCGAATCCAAAATCCGTTTTTCGTTCGACCACATCGTTCTGACGTCCAAGCTGATCGACGGGACGTTCCCGGATTACCAGCGCGTGATCCCGAAGGGCAACGACAAGATCGTGGAGGTCAATCCCAAGGCGTTTTCCCGTGCGATTGACCGTGTTTCGACCATTTCCGATGGCAAATCCCGCGCGGTAAAAATTTCGTTGAACGGTAAAACGATGACGTTATCGGCCAATTCGCCCGAAGCGGGGTCGGCGACCGAAGACCTCGAAGTCAACGGCAACGACAACATGGAAATCGGGTTCAACGCCAAATATCTTCTGGATATTACCTCCCAGATCGAAGGCGATGGATGCCGCCTGACGCTGGCCGATGCGGCCTCCCCCACGATCATTCAGGATGCGGGCGATGCGTCCGCGCTTTATGTCCTGATGCCCTTGCGGGTTTAATCATGACGACTGTTAATGTGAACTACCGCGCGGCAGGTCCGGCCGACGCGGAAGAGATTTTTGCCCTTGTTTGCGAGCTGGCCGACTATGAAAAATTGCGTCATGAAGTCGTCAGCAGCCCCGATCATTTTGCCAAACTATTATCCGATCGGGGGCGTTTCTTCTGCGAACTTGCGGAATGTGATGGCCGTATGCTTGGTTTTTGTATCGGTTTTTATACGCTTTCCACATTTTTAGGTCGGCCCGGTCTTTACATCGAAGATGTTTACGTTCGCCCGGAATGCCGCAATCTCGGTATGGGAAAGGCCTTTTTCAAACGCGTTTGCCAAAAAGCACTCGATGAAGATTGCGGCAGGGTTGAATGGTCTGTTCTCGACTGGAACGAACCCAGCATTAAATTCTATCAAAAACTCGGCGCCGTTCATCTCTCCGAATGGGATAAATACCGTCTGGACGGCGATAAGATAAAAGCCGTTGCGGCTTTATGATATAAAGACCCATGTCTTTTATTCAATCGCTCCAGCTCCATCATTTTCGCAGCTACGATGCCGCGAAAATGGGGGATGTTGCATCGGGGCTGATTGTTCTGACAGGCCCGAACGGGGCGGGAAAAACCAATATTCTTGAGGCTGTTTCGTTGCTCACGCCGGGGCGTGGTTTGCGCGGGGCTGCGAACGAAGATATTCAAAAAAAAGATGCCGCCCAAGGGTGGGCGATTGCCGCCGATGTTGAAAACGGTGGGGCGAATGTCCAGCTCGGCACGGGTCTTTCCGATGGCAGGCGTGTGGTGCGGATCAACGGTGCGGCGGCAAAATCGCAAATGGCACTCGCCGATTATCTGGTCTCCATCTGGCTGACGCCGCAAATGGATCGTTTATTCCTCGATTCTGCGGGTGGGCGCAGACGGTTTTTTGACAAGCTCGTTTTCGCATTCGATCCCGCCCATGCGGGGCGTGTCACGCGCTATGAAAACGCGATGGCGCAACGCTCGAAGCTGCTCCGTGGTGAAAATGCCGATCCTGTCTGGCTGAAATCCCTTGAATCCCAAATGGCGGAAACGGGCGTGGCGATTGCGGCGGCGCGTCTGGAATTTGCGGTCCGGCTGCAACGGGCGTGCGATATGGCGCATGATCATGAAGAAATCTGGTTTCCGAAAGCGCGCCTCCATCTTTCTGGTACGGTCGAGGAATTGCTTTCCAAAACCGCGGCGGTGGAGGTGGAGGAGATGCTTTCCTATCAGCTTTTCCAATCCCGCCCGCGGGATGCGGAGTATGGCGGCGCAGCCACGGGGCCCCATAAAACAGATCTTCTAGTGCGTTATGCGGCAAAGGATATGCCCGCCGAACATTGTTCGACCGGGGAGCAAAAGGCCCTTTTGATCGGTATGATCCTTGCCCATGCGCGATTGATGAAGCTGGAACGCGGGGCCCCGCCCGTGTTGCTTTTGGATGAGGTTGCAGCCCATCTGGATGAAAACCGCCGTGCTGCGCTCTTTGATTTACTTCTCGATCTGGGGGGGCAGGTATGGATGACGGGCACTGATGTTTCCCTCTTTTCCGCGGCACAAAAACGGGGCCAATTCTGGGCCGTTGCGGGCGGCGAAATAATCAAAAAATAACAAGGTGTTATCCACATAAAAAACCTTGCAAAAACAGGCTTTTTTCCTGTTTTTGGCAGGGGGGCCGTGCTATAAAAAACGGGTTATTTTCAAAGGTATTTTTCGATGAGTGAAGCGGCCAAAAAAATGGAACCTGAAACCAACCAGCCTGCCGAATATGGCGCAGAATCCATCAAGGTTTTGAAGGGGCTTGATGCTGTCCGTAAACGTCCCGGCATGTATATCGGTGACACCGATGACGGTTCGGGCCTTCATCACATGGTGTACGAAGTCGTTGATAACGCCATCGACGAAAGCCTTGCCGGTCACTGTGATCGCGTCGATGTGATTATCAACGCCGAAGGGTCTGTTACCGTGCGGGATAATGGCCGTGGTATCCCCGTCGACATTCACAAGGAAGAGGGCGTTTCCGCGGCGCAGGTCATCATGGTGCAATTGCACGCGGGCGGTAAGTTCGACCAGAACTCCTACAAGGTTTCGGGCGGTTTGCACGGCGTCGGCGTGTCCGTGGTCAACGCACTGTCCGAAAAGCTCGATCTGAAAATCAAGCGTCAGGGCAAGGAATGGGCCATGACTTTCCGTCATGGGGAAGCCGATGAGGATTTGAAGCCTATCCGTGATCTGGAACCCGGTGAGCGGAACGGAACGGAAGTGACCTTCCTGCCATCTTCGCAGACTTTTACATTTACCGAATTTGATTTTGAAACGCTGGAAACGCGCCTGCGCGAACTTGCGTTCCTGAACTCCGGCGTCAATATCTATCTCACCGACATGCGCGGGGAAGAACAAAAGCAATCCCATTTCAATTATGAAGGCGGGATCCAGAGCTTTGTTGAATATCTTGATCGCAACAAAAAATCACTGATCAAATCGCCCGTGTCCGCGCTGTACGAAGAAAACGGCATCACGGTGGAATGTTCGCTGGAATGGACGGATGCGTACCACGAAACCATGCTGTGTTTCACCAACAACATCCCGCAGCGGGATGGGGGAACGCACTTGCAGGGATTTAGAAATGCGTTGACCCGCGTTCTGAACAACTACGCCGAAGAAAAGGGTCTTTTAAAGAAAGAAAAAATAAAACTTTCTGGCGAAGATATGCGCGAAGGTTTGACGTGCGTGTTGTCTGTTAAAGTTCCGGACCCGAAATTTTCTTCGCAAACCAAAGACAAGCTGGTGTCGAGCGAAGTCCGTCCGGTTGTTGAATCCGCGATCAATGAAAAACTCGGCACATGGTTTGAAGAAAATCCGGCGGAAGGAAAAATCATTGTCGGGAAGATTATAGAGGCCGGTCTGGCCCGCGAGGCGGCCCGTAAGGCGCGCGAATTAACCCGCCGCAAGGGCGTGATGGATATTTCCAACCTTCCGGGTAAGCTCGCGGATTGTCAGAGCAAACACCCCGAAGATTCCGAAATCTTCATCGTTGAGGGGGATTCGGCGGGCGGTTCCGCCAAACAGGCACGGGATCGTAAAAATCAGGCGATTTTGCCGCTGCGCGGTAAAATCCTGAACACCGAACGGGCACGGTTCGATAAAATGCTTTCCTCCGAACAGGTGGGGACGTTGATCACCGCGCTCGGCACCGGGATCGGAATGGATGAATTCAATATTGAAAAAATCCGCTATCACAAAATCGTGATCATGACCGATGCCGACGTGGACGGTGCGCACATTCGTACGCTTTTGTTGACGTTTTTCTTTCGCTATATGCCTTCCGTGATTGAAAAGGGCTATCTCTACATCGCGCAACCGCCGCTGTACAAGGTCAAGCGCGGCAATGCCGGCGAGGTTTATTTGAAGGACGATGCCGCGATGGAAGATTATTTGATCAATGCGGCCCTTGGTGACATCAAACTGGTTGAATCTTCGGGTGCCGTGCGGGCGGGGAATGACATTCTCGATGTTCTCAACCGGTCGCGCTCCGTACGCCCTTCGATTTCCGCACTTTCGCAAAAGGTCGGAAACCGGGATTGTATCGAACAAGCGGCGATTGCCGGTGCGTTTGATGAAAAGATGTTTGCCGATGCGGCCTATGCCGGAAACGTGGCGGCAAAATTGGCGGCGCGCATGAATGTGCTGGCTCTTAAGAACGAAAAAACCTGGAAGGCTGAATTTACGCCTGTCGGCGGCATGGTGTTGGAACGCACGGTGCGCGGCGTGATGGAACGCGTGCGGATTTCGGTGGAACTTTTGAAATCCGCGGACGGGCGCAAGATCCAAGGGTTTGCAAGCTGGATGATCGAAAATTTCGAAGGGCCTGCACAACTGATGGCCGGCGAAAAAGAAGTGGCGAAGGTGAACGGCCCGGTCGGTCTTTTCAATGCCGTGATCGAAGTGGGGCGCAAGGGTCTGACCATGCAACGCTACAAAGGTTTGGGGGAAATGAACCCCGAACAGCTTTGGGAAACCACGCTCGACCCCAACGCCCGTGTTCTGTTGCAAGTGACGGTGAAGGATGCGGAAAAAGCATCGGAACTATTCAGCACGCTGATGGGCGATGTGGTGGAACCCCGCCGCGATTTCATTCAGGAAAACGCGCTGAAAGCGCAGCTGGACGCATAGGGCGGATTCATGTCTTCGTTAGCCCAGAAATTATCCATCATTGTCGGTGATGCATTCCATGCGCAGCAGTTGGATCGTGCGCTGGGGGCGGTGAAAATTGCCGACCGGCCCGATCTGGCACAATTCCAATGCAACGGGGCAATGGCGGGGGCGAAGCAGATTCAAAAAAGTCCGCGGGAACTGGCGGGCGACATCGTCGAAACGCTCAAACAAAACCCTGTCTTTGCCAAAATAGAAATTGCCGGCCCCGGGTTTATCAACCTGACCGTTACGGATGATTATCTGGCGGCGCATTTGCAGGATGTGGAGGAGGAGGAGCGTCTGGGCGTTTCCGATTTGGGACATGGGGCTACGATGGTGCTGGATTACGGCGGCCCGAACATCGCCAAGGCGATGCATGTGGGCCATTTGCGGGCGGCGATCATAGGGGATTCCGTGCGCCGGATCATGGGCTATGCGGGGTATAAAACGCTGGGCGATGTCCATATGGGTGATTGGGGAACGCATATGGGAATGTTGATCGATGATTACTTCCGGAACAATGATTCCGGTTTGGTCGTCGATACAAATTTGAACAATGCCGCGTCCGTTCAGACATTGATGGATGACATGGCGGAACGGTATCCGCGGGCCGCGGGCGCCGCCAAGGAAAGCACTGAATTGATGGCGCGGGCGCAGGAAACCACCGTCAAACTCCAGAACAAGGAAGAATCCTATTATTCCATCTGGAAAAAAATCCGTGATGTGTCCGTTGCGGGGATGAAAAAGAATTACGACGCGCTCGGCGTGCATTTCGACCTCTGGAAAGGCGAAGCCGATGTGCATGATTTTATCGCCCCGATGGTCGATAAAATGCGCAAATCGGGCCATGCCGTGGAAAGTGAAGGCGCGTGGGTCGTTCCCGTGGCGCGAAATGATGATAAAAAAGAGATACCGCCGCTGATCCTTTACAAACGCGATGGCGCGGTGATGTATGGCACCACGGATTTGGCCACCATTGTCGAACGTGTGAAGCTCTACAATCCTGAAAAAATCGTTTATATCGTGGATCAACGGCAAGCCTTGCATTTCGAACAGGTGTTCCGTGCGGCGCGTTTGACCGGCCTTGTCCGCGATGATGTCGAAATGACCCATGCGGGGTTTGGCACCATGAACGGCACGGATGGGAAGCCCTTTAAAACCCGAGCGGGCGGGGTGATGAAGCTGGAAG
>CAYRDI010000052.1:7984-11333 GCA_964423095.1 uncultured Micavibrio sp. | reverse complement strand
GCACAGGACAGACCGGGGAAATATATTTCGACACAACAGAAATCGGCAACATCAAGAATGGGTGGGGAAGCATTGTTTTCGGCAGCACAACAGGAACCGGAAACATCAATGTCGGCGCACTCTCCTGGAACGATCACCTTACCTTACGCACATCGACAGGGATCATCAGTATCAACGGCGCGCAAACATCCAACAACAATAACTTAACGCTGCAAAGCAATACTGACATAAATGTCGCTGCCGCACTGAACGGTGGTACAGGAACTCTTACCGTTACAACCAGTACAACAACAACCTCTATCGGCGTTGGAAACGGGCAGGCTGGCAATATTCAGCTCAGCGATACCGAACTCAACCTGATGATCGGAAACTGGAACAGCGTCGTCATAGGATCAACCAACACAACGGCCGATCTGAACATCGGGGCAAGAACATGGACAGATCCCATTCTATTTCGCACAGGAACCGGAACAATTTTTGTCAATGGCGCACAAACCATGGGCGCAAACAATCTTTCGTTCAATTCCGCAGGCGATATTAACATAGGTGCGGCACTAGACGGCACCGGAACATTGACCATTTCACCGTTTACAAACGGGTCGGCAAGTATGGGGATCGGCACCGGACAAGCAGGCGCGATCCAGATTGACGATACGGAATTATCACGGATTTCATCAAATTGGGGAACGATTACGTTCGGCATAACCTCTGGCACAGGCAACATCAATATCGGAACCTATTCTGCTGTTTCGAATTTAAACGTGAACAGCAACACAGGAACCATATATATAAACGGTCCGTTAAGTATGGCCAGTGCAAAAAACCTGACGTTCAATACGAACGGCGATATAGAAATTCTTTCCAATATTACTACGGCGGGCGGGAACAACCTTTCCTTTGCCGGGTCGTCAAACGCCACGTCTTTTGCCATAGGCTCCGGGCAGGCTGGAAGCATTACACTTTCCGATACGGACATGTCCCACATACAGGGCGGATGGAACAATATTTTCTTCGGAACAACGAACACGACGGGAGCCATTAATATTGGCAATGTCACATGGAACGCGAACGCCTATATACGGACAAACACAGGGATCATCAGCGTTAACGGCACACAAAACGCCGGTGCAAACGCCCTGACTTTCTCAACGAACAGCGATATGAATATTGCAGGAAATCTGGTCGGAACGGGGATTCTGACATTCCGCGCGACATCAAACACGGTCAGTATGGCCTTGGGAGATTCCCAGACAGGCACCATTGAATTGACCAGCGCAGAACTGGCACACATACAAAGCGGATGGAACAGCGTTGTTTTCGGTCATTCCGGATTGACCACAACAGGAACCATCGATATAGGGGCCATGACATGGGTAAACCCCACGACTTTCATGACCAATTCATCTCAAATCAGTGTGAACGGTGCACAAAGCGCCGGAGTTAGCGATCTGACCTTCAGTACAAACGCCGACATCGCCTTGAATGCCAACCTTTCCGGTACAGGGAATTTGATCTTTCAGGGATTAACGGCATCAACAACCATGGGAATCGGTACAGGACAGGCCGGAACCATCTCATTCACAAATACAGAACTTGGAAATATCCTGAACGGCTGGGGCAGTATTACTTTCGGAAACAACGCGGCAACAGGGGCCATGAATATCGGAGCCTATACGTGGCAATATGATACCAAATTCATCACCGGAAGCGGCCTGATGACCATTGCCGGAGATCAGATCGGCAGGTCTCTGACATTCGAAACCAACTCCAACCTCGCGGTCAACGGACTTCTGACCGGGACAGGCACGTTGACGATCCGCCAGGCGTCTACAAGCACCAAAATCGGGCTTGCCGGTGCAACGGGAACTCTTCTTTTGTCTGCCGCAGAATTGAACAACATCGTGAACGGGTGGGACCTTCTGGTTTTCGGACGTGATGACACCAACTCTACCGGCACGATGGGGGTGAACGCCTACACATGGCAGGACAATGTCAAATTCCTTTCTGGCGCGGGCATCCTGACTATCGCAGGAAATCAGGATATGGGATCAAACAACCTGACCCTTGTTTCGAATTCAAACCTTGCGCTCACCGGTGCATTGAACGGAACCGGTGCCCTGATTATTCAGGGGGCAACAGCCGCCACGACGATCAGCCTGAACTCCACGGCCGGGGTCGTCCAGCTAACCACTGCAGAACTCGGAAAGCTCACCGATGGTTGGTCTTCCATTCAGTTCGGCGACATCAATTCCACCGCAAATATGACGATCGGTGCGAATTTCTGGAAAGATACTTCAACCTTTATCACCCGCGGAAACATAACTTTGACCGGCGCGCAAACGGCAACGGCTGGAACCGGGCTGGTTTACGCAACGCTGGCGGGTTCTTTTATCAATTCTACGGGTAGCGCAACACCTATCACGGCCGGAACGGGCGCACGGTATCTGATTTACTCCGTCTCGGCGGGGACGGATACATACGGCACCTTTACACCGCCCACATCCATTACCCAAAAAACCTATTTCGATATGCTTCCGGGGAGTGTTCCCGGTGTTGTCAATACGATTATTTATAGCGCAGGAGCCACCAAGACCATTTACCTGAAAATCGATGACAAATCGAAGATTTACGGGGATACTTTACCGACATTCACCTACACCTATATGGGAGGATTGCAGGGGAGCGACACGTTGTCTGCCGCCGTCACGGGGGCAACCCTTTCCTCCGCAGGAGCACTCGTAACGGATTCTGTCGGCATAACCCGTACGATTACAGGTCTTTTTACCACCGGTTTGGGTTATACAACCGTCGTAACAAACGGCACTCTGTCTGTCACCAAGGCACCCCTGCTCGTTGACCCCAGCAACCTTTCGCGTGACTACGGCGATGCCTTCCCCAGCAGCAGCGTACAATATATCGGTTTTAAAAACGGTGAAACGATCGCTGTCATCGATACGCTTGCAACGATTACCTCCGGTGCCAACATTCTTTCCCCTGTCGGCGTTTATGCAATTACGGTGGGGGGGGCCGCTGACAATAATTACACCTTTAACTATTCATCGGGCAGCCTTACCATCAACAAGGCCACTTTGACCGCCACCGCGCAGGATGCCTCCCGCCTCTACGGCGATGCCAACCCCGCCTTCTCCATTGTCTATACAGGCTTTAAGAACGGCGAGACCTCTTCCGTCATCGATACGCTGGGCACCGCCTCCAGTGCCGCCAACGCCACATCGAACGTGGGAACCTACGCCATCTCCGGAACCGGTGCGCTCGACAACAACTACGCCTTCTCTTACGTCGATGGCACCTTGACCGTCGGCAAGGCCACATTGACCGCCACCGCGCA
>CAYRDI010000052.1:0-7884 GCA_964423095.1 uncultured Micavibrio sp. | reverse complement strand
ACAACAACTACGCCTTCACTTACGTCGATGGCACCTTGACCGTCGGCAAGGCCACTTTGAGCGTGCAGGCAAACAATGCGACGCGCGATATTGGCCTGGCGAACCCTGCCTTTACCGCAACCTACACAGGATTCAAAAACGGTGAAAACAGTTCGGTGATCAACGTGCTGGCATCCCTTGGCACAACGGCAAATTTGGCGTCGCCTGCAGGGACATATGCCATCACGCCATCCGGCGCATCGGATAACAATTACGCGTTTTCCTATATCAACGGGTCTTTAACCTTAACCAACCCCAGCGCACCGCCGCCATCCCCGACGCCAGTGCCGACGCCAGTAACGACCAATCCGGTCATAATCCCGGCTACCGTTGAACAGGCGGTGGTAAACGACGCGCCATCCGATTATCTTTTTGCAAATCTTTTCCCGGCCCAAACAGACCGCACACCGTTGCTGTTCGACCGTGCCGGTACCATTGTAATACTACCGGATTCCTATTTATTGCATCAGGATATGACCGATCCGTACCTGATCGCCGTGACAGAAAGCCTTCGTGAAGAATACCGTGATCTTCTGGGCCAGTATGGGTCGGGTCTTTAGAACACCGAACCCGACTGAACTCCAAACTTCTTCAAAACTGCCGCCAACGGGCAAAAACCTGTGAAAGAAGCCTGAAACAAATTCAGCCCCATAAATCCCGTCAGCCAGAGCCAAGCTGGAGAGTGGAAATGAGCCAGGAGCACAGAAATTACAACAACCAATCCTGCAAGCCGCATGACCGCCTTATCAATATTGCACATCATTTTTCTTTTCCTTATAGCCTTTTGTTAATACCATTTACGTTGTCGTGAATTCGTCATAAGCGCGCAAGGCATCGGCGGCGTACATGAGAGACGGCCCGCCGCCCATATAAATAGCCATACCCAGCGTTTCCGCCAATTCCTGCCGCGTTGCGCCCAGCCGGACCAGCGATTTGGCATGATAGGCCAAACACCCGTCGCACCGCGCCGCAACACCCAATGCCATGGCGATCAGCTCTTTTGTCTTTTCATCCAGCGTATCGGTCGTCGATGTCGCGGATTTCGCCATCGCGCCAAAACCCTGCATCGTTTCAGGGATCAGCTTGCGCAACTCCGCGCTGTAGGGAGATATATCCGCGATCACATCATGATAATTCTTTGGCATGTCCTTATTTCCTTTCGATTTCGTAATTCTGGCTGACCCAGGAATCGATCCCGCCACGCAAGGAATAAATTTCCTCACCCGCAGGCACGCTGGCGGCTACCTGTTGACACGCCATCATACTTCGTTGTCCCGCACGGCATTGAAACACGATCTTTTTCCCTGCATGATCGATGTCGGACAACATAAATGTCCCCAAAGGCCGCAAGATAGCCCCCGGAATATGCGCCGTGCGGTATTCGCTTTCGCCGCGGACATCGACGACAACCGCAGAACCCCTGTCCATCCAGTCCTTTAAGGTAACGGCATCAATTTCTTTGATCACAGACATGATTTTTATTTCCAAAATTATTAATTTAATTTATTTTAAAATAATATGTTTTTTTCACTTGTCAATATACGCATGGAGAATTTTATTTTGGCCACACACAAAGATATGGAACGCGCCCTTGACGCCTTGAAAACATTATCGCACCCAGTGCGGCTGAGCATCATCTGCAACCTGATGGAAAAGGGGGAAATGTCCGCAGGCGAAATTTTTGCCCAAGAAAAAAAACTGGCCAGCGCTTCGCAGACCTCCCAATACTTAAGAAGGTTAAAGGACTGCGGCATCCTTCAAGATCGTAAGGATGGGCAATTCGTTTATTACCGCATCAAATCGGCGGAGATCGAAAAGACCGTTTCCGCCCTGAAATCAATCTTCCGGCCCAAAAAACATTAATTTCTTTTTTTCTCAGGATTTTCTTGCTTTTTTTCGCCATTATGGCAAAAGTCGCGCGACGCGCAGGGCCTAAAGCCCGCATGTCACGGCAGGGATCCGGATTTTCCCTTTTAATTCACTAGGTTATTGAGGAAGGACGGACTAGGCATGGCCCTCGTCAGCGTCATTATACCCGCCTATAACGCGCAAGAAACCTTGCGCGAAACCGTTCTGTCGGCTTTGGCCCAGACACACAAAGACCTAGAAGTCATTATTGTCAATGACGGGTCCAGCGACAATACCCTGGCGATCGCGCAGGATCTGGCGGCACGATACCCGAACGTGCAGGCCATCACACAAAAAAATGCCGGAGTGGCCGTTGCCCGCAACACGGCGATTGCGGCCAGCAAGGGGGACTATATCGCACCGCTCGATGCCGACGACCTTTGGCATCCGCTCCGGATCGAATTGCAGTTAAAGGCGATCAAAGCACGCGGGGGCAAGACGGCCTTGGCCTATTCCCCATTTTACAACACACGGCGCGATGGCATGATTACGGGTGCTTCCGACGTTTTTGATGTCAACGGGGAAGCCTTTAAAATACAAATCCGGCGAAACCTTGTCGGCAACGGTAGCGGCTTTCTGGCAACCAGGGCTGCCGTACTGGACGTGGGCGGATATTCCCCGGAACTTCAGAAATATCAGGCACAAGGGTGTGAAGATCTGATGATCCAGATGGAAATCGCCCGCAAATACGAGTATGTCAGCGTCCCCTATTACCTGATCCTTTACCGCCTGTATGACGGGAACATGTCCTCAAACAACGCACGGATGTTAAGGTCCCGCATCCTGATGCTGTCCCATTTCGAAAAAACATGCCCCGAACACCGTAAGGCCCTTCACCTTTTCCGGATGGAGCTGATGGCAAGACTGGCGTTCCACCTCCTGAACAGGCGCAAATTCAAGGAGTTCGACGCGGTCTTTGTTTCACAAATTTCTAATATAAAAGACATTCTTTATTTTTGTTGCTTGTTTTGCTGGGTTACAGTAGAAAACATTTCAAAGAAAATATGGAAATACTCAAAACTCCTTGTGGGGCAAAAATACCCCCCCAAGAAAAATGTTTATTTGCATGACATTGCGTCCCTGCCACCGGCGACCAATGAAAACGTCAGAAGTTACTTTGAAAAATTAAGGGTAGAACAATGAAAAAAGTTATCGTCGCCGGCGGAGCAGGCTTTATCGGCTCCCATCTCGTGGATCGTCTTTTGACCCGCAACGATGTCGAAAAAATCATGGTCGTCGACAATCTGTGGACGGGCGAAATCAACAACCTTGCGCATATCAAGGATGAGCGGCTGAATGTCGAAATCTGCGATGTCGAAAAATTCCAGACCGATATGATGTTCGACGAAGTTTATCACCTCGCATCGCCGGCCGCTCCACAATGGTACGCATCGAATCCGTTGCGGACGATTTCTGCCAACGTGATCGGGGCGTTCCGCTTGCGCGAGCTGATGAAAAAAGACGGACGTTTTTGTTACACATCAACTTCCGAAGTTTATGGCGACCCGAAAGTTTCGCCGCAACCAGAAAGTTACCGCGGTTCTGTGGACTGCACGGGCCCCCGCTCTTCCTATGACGAAGGAAAACGCTGCACCGAAGCCTTCCTTTTTGAATGCCAAAGATTGTATGGCATGGATATTCGCGTTGTACGCCTGTTCAATGTTTACGGACCGCGCACCAAGGTTGATGACGGCCGCTGCGTTTCAAACTTCGTGACACAGGCCTTGCAAGGGCAGCCCATCACCATTTACGGCAATGGCGAGCAATCCCGCAGTTGGGGATATGTTTCCGACATTGTCGAAGGGTTGGAACGGTTTTTCTGGCGCACCGAACATGACTATCGTGGCCCGCTCAACGTCGGGAACAACCGTGAAATTTCCGTGATCGATGTCGCCCGTTATATTATGAAGCTGGTACCTGGCAGCACCATTACCTTCCTGCCGCCGGCACCGCAAGATCCCACCAACCGTTGCCCGGACCTGACCATCGCCAACAAGGTTCTGCCGGGATGGACATGCGGAATCCCCTATGAACAGGGCGTAAAAATGACGATGGACTGGTTCGCCGCACAAATGAACATCGACACACGCTCCGAAGCGGCTTAAAACCGGATCAGGACAAAAGCCGTTATCCGGCGGGTAAATGAAAATGACGCCGAAGAAAAAGCTGAGAATTCCCGTTTTCTCACGCCTTGCGGAAGACATGAAAGCCGTGTGGCTTTTGTGGCCCTATTTTCGTGAACTCAAACCCTTTCTGATCTTGTCCGCCGTTCTTGGGCTGCTCTCGGCGATCATTGAAAGCGTGGCCATCGGACTTGTAATTCTATTCATTCTAAAAACTATCAAGCCCGACATGGCGATGCCGGGAAACCCTGTCGTATCTTCGTTCATCCAATCGATTGAAAGTATTACGCATGGCCAAAACCTTCTGGTCTGGGCGATAATCCTTGCCATTCTTTTGGTCAAATCGTTGATCGTGGGCGCGTATAATTATCTCTCTGCATATCTGATCAACATGATCCACCACAAACTGCGCGTTGCCTTGTTCAATAAATATATCACGTTGAACTATCGCGATCTGGCACGCATGGATTATGGCGCGATGGCCAATACCTTGCAGATTGAATCGTGGTATGCGGTGGAGGTGGTAAAATCATTTTCTTCCATTTTGATTTCCGCCTGTGCGGTCTTCGCCTATCTCGGTGTCATCTTCGTATTTTTTTCAAAGGCCATGGCGGTGATCGCGATTGCGCTCGGGATCGTCATGAAGCTGGCTCTTTCCATTTTGAAACAGCCGCTTCGGGAAAAGGGCCACATCGCCACGCGCGCGCATGAATCCCTGTCATCACGCATGTATACGCGAATGCAGGCCTTGAAATCGATCCGCGCCCACGGTCTGGAAGATAGAGAAATTAAGAGCTTTTCAGATGCCTCATTGCATATGGCCAAAACTTTTACCAGTCTTTCCGTGATCGATCTCTATTTGAAGCCTGCTTATGATATTTGTCTTGTCGGCGCCATCGCGTTCCTTGTCTGGTATTCAGGTTACGCCGGAAATCCCGCGACCGTAACAGCCACCGTGATCGCGCTTTTGTACAAATTGCGGCTTTACATCTTCGGCATCGAAGATTCCCTTGCCGTAATTATCCGTTCGCAAGGGCCACTGAATGCGATCATGAAACAACTTTCCATCAAAGGGCTTCTTGCCGATCCCGCGAACGCACAAGCGCCTTCTCCGGATTGGAAAACACTTCGATTTGAGCACGTTTCCTTTTCGTATGACGATACCAATCCGGTCATAGAAAATCTTAGCTTTGATCTAAACCGCGGGGATGTTCTGGCCATCGGCGGTTTGAGTGGCGCGGGAAAATCCACACTGGTGAACCTGATTCTTAAACTCGTCGAACCCACGGGCGGAAATATTACATTGGATGGAAAAGGGTTCGGTTCGATCGCCCGCATACCCTGGCTGTCACAACTCGCAGCAGCAGGGCAGGATTTTGACCTGATCGACGGGACGCTCAAAGAAAACCTGACCTTCGGCCGCGACTTTATCGATGACAAAACCATCCGCGACGCGCTGGAAATCGCGGAAATACAGGATTTTGTCGATGATCTTCCCGAAGGGCTGGAAACCAGAATCGGTGAGCGCGGGGTTCGTCTTTCCGGCGGGCAGCGGCAACGGATTATTCTGGCCCGTGCACTGGCCGCCCGTCCCGCCCTTTTGATCCTCGATGAAGCCACCAGCGCAGTCAGCCTCGATGTCGAAGAAAGAATTCACCAGAATATCCGCACCCGCCATCCGGATATGACGATCATCCTGATCACCCACCGTACCCTGAAAGAAAATTTTGCCTCGCGCGAAATCAAAATCGGAACGGCCCCGTCCGTGGTTACGATGGACAAGAAAAACTGCGCCTAATATTTTCATAATAATTTTTAATCTCCGAAAACTTCACTACACCTCTCGTACGAATTTTTTTATATTATGAAAATTTATTTTAAGTGATTATTTGTACGCCCATCCAAAAAACTTCGTCATTTTCACCCAAAAAAGCAGTTATGTAATTTAAATTCACGAATAATTTACAAAATAAGCCTCTAGGGGTTTAGAAGCCCGTCTTTTTCGTATAGAATCAAACAACTAATTTCTTTCATTCTTGTTTCCCGGGAATGATCTCCCTAATGAGTTTATGCGATAAAAAACATCTTTTGGCCTTTTCCGGCCTTTTATTCCTTTTGAACGGTTGTGCCCCATCGGCGGGGCCGGTCGATGCCGCGTCTGTGCTCGACCAGGTGACAGACGATCGTGTGCAAACCCAAACGGCACAACTGCCCGAAAAACCAGGCGAAAAGCTCAAACTCGAAGACGCACTCGCGCGCGCCATCAAATACAACCTCGATACCAAGGTTGCGGAGATGGACGAACTCATCGCCGCGGATGATGTTTCGTTGCAAATGTTGAATACATTGCCCTCCGTCACCGGGAAAATACAACGGCAGGGACGCAACAACGCCGGCGGTTCTTCGAGTTTTTCCTTGTTAACGGGCATGGAATCCCTCCAACCATCCATTTCGCAAGAACAGTATAGAAACGTGAACCAGTTAAGCGCGGAATGGAATCTTCTGGATGCCGGTATCAACCTTTGGCGCGCGAAATCCAGCACCGACCAAGTGATGATCGCGCAAGAACGCCGACGCAAGGTTTATCACAGCGTTGTTCAGGATACATACACCGCGTACTGGCGCGCCGCCGTGGCGCAAACGGCCATACCGGAAATCAATACCCTGCTGGGAAACATCGACAAACAAATCAACAATATCGATGAGCAGGTGAAACAGGGGTTGGTTCCTTTGGGAACGGCGCAAACCGCGCGCACGCAACTTCTGGAACGACGCATGCAACTCACGCGCATGCGGCACGGCATGGCATTGGCGGATGTGGAATTAAAAACGCTGATCTCCTATCCGCTGGACCAGGCGCTGACGCTCGATCTGGAAAACCAGAACCCGATGCGGGCAAAAACCTTGCCTTCCATCAAGGGAAAGATGGAAGAATTTGAAAAGACCGCGTTCGTCAACAGGCCCGAAGTGCGTGAAGAGATCCTGAACAAAAGGATCAGTACGCGGGACATCAAAATGTCACTGCTTGAAACCATTCCGGGTATCGATTTGTTGTTCAGTTATAATTACGATTCCAACAAATACCTTGTCGAAAACACATGGATTGACGGTATCGTCGGCCTGACCGCCACCATCAACAAAATTATCACCGCGCCGGCACGATACAGCCGCGCGAAAAACGTCGATCTTCTGGCCGATAAACGCAGGCAGGCCTTGGTCGCGGCCGTCGTTACGCAAATCTATGTTTCCAAAGCGCGTTACGACAGCCTTTCGTACGAATATGCGGAACAGGACAAAAATTCCAAAAACGCCGATGCCGTCCTGAAGCGTGCAAAAAACTATAACGATGCCGGATTGATGTCGAAGGCGGAACTGCTCAACGTCAGCATCGATTCAAGCATCGCGGACATCAACACGGCTCTCGCCTATTCCGATGCGCAGGACGCCTATGGGCGGTTCATCACCACGCTGGGTGTCGATTTATGGGATGCGGATGATGCGGGGCTGGGCGTGCCGGATTTTGCCCACCAGATCAGAAAAAACCTTGATAGCTCCGACATCTTCCTGACATCGGGTCTGGAACAGAAAAAGGTGGTGCCATGAAAATGACACTGCCGCATATTCCCGCCCGCATCGGTTCTCTCCTGCGTTCGCGCCCCGCATGGCGGATGGGTTTTGCGATTGATCTTGTCATTGTTTTCGTCATCGTCTTTTCGGGCGCACTCCTCCTTGGAAATGCGGTCAGCAAAAGCCGCCCCATCACCGATAATCTGCAAAACGCCGAAACAAAAAAACCCACATCACTATACTGGTC
>CAYRDI010000051.1:0-12358 GCA_964423095.1 uncultured Micavibrio sp. | reverse complement strand
AAAGCCCGCAAAACGCTCACCGTCGACGGCAAGAGTTACGATTACTTCTCGCTGAAAAGCGCGGCGGAAAAGTTCGGCGATATTTCAAAGCTGCCTTTTACCTTGAAAGTGCTTCTTGAAAACATGCTCCGTTTCGAAGACGGACGTTCCGTAACCGTGAACGATGTGCAGGCCGTTGTGGACTGGCAGAAAAACAAAAAATCCGATGCCGAAATCGCGTACCGTCCGGCCCGCGTGCTGATGCAGGATTTTACGGGCGTTCCGGCTGTGGTTGACCTTGCCGCGATGCGCGAAGCGACAAAGGCGCTGGGTGGCGATCCGCAAAAAATCAATCCGCTGTGCGCCGTTGACCTCGTCATCGACCACTCCGTGATGGTCAATGAATTCGGGTCGCCCATTGCATTTCAAAGAAACGTCGAAGAAGAATTCAAACAGAATATCGAGCGTTACCAATTCCTGCGCTGGGGGCAAAAGGCGTTCAATAATTTCCGCGTCGTGCCGCCGGGCACGGGGATTTGCCACCAGGTGAATTTGGAATATCTTGCGCAAACCGTCTGGGTAGAAAAAGACCAGATGGGCAAGGATGTGGCCTTCCCCGATACGCTGGTGGGCACGGATTCTCACACGACGATGGTCAACGGTTTGGCCGTACTCGGCTGGGGTGTCGGCGGGATCGAGGCCGAAGCCGCAATGCTGGGCCAGCCTGTTTCGATGCTGATCCCTGAAGTCATCGGGTTCAAAATCACAGGAAAAATGAAAGAAGGGACAACGGCAACAGACCTCGTGCTGATCGTCACGCAAATGCTCCGTAAAAAGGGCGTTGTGAACAAGTTCGTCGAATTTTATGGCGACGGGTTGGACCATATGTCTTTGGCCGACCGCGCAACGATCGCCAACATGGCACCGGAATACGGCGCAACATGCGGGTTCTTCCCGATCGATGAGGAAACCATTCGTTACCTGCGCTTTACGGGCCGCGATGAGGCCCGCGTCAAGCTGGTCGAAGCCTATGCGAAAGAACAAGGCTTTTGGAGAGAGAAGGGGCATGAGCCTGTCTTTACCGATACACTCTCGCTGGACCTCTCCGACGTTGAACCGTCCATCGCTGGCCCGAAACGCCCGCAGGACCGTATTTTATTGAAAGACGCCGCGCCGAATTTTGCGGCTCTGGAAAACCTGTCGGGTAAAAAGGTGAAAGTGGACGGTGCGGATTACGCGCTGGAAGACGGCGCAGTGACGATTGCCGCCATTACATCGTGTACCAACACATCCAACCCGTCCGTGATGGTGGCCGCCGGTCTCGTCGCCAAAAAGGCGCATGAACTCGGCCTGACCCGCAAGCCCTGGGTAAAGACCTCGCTGGCACCGGGATCGCAGGTGGTGACGGATTATCTCAATAAGGCCGATCTTTCCAAACATCTGGATGCGGTCGGGTTCAATCTCGTCGGTTATGGTTGTACGACCTGTATCGGGAACTCCGGCCCTCTGCCGGAACCGATTGCAAAGGCCGTGACCGAAGGTGATTTAACGGTGGCGGGCGTGCTGTCCGGTAACCGCAACTTCGAAGGCCGGATCAACCCGCATGTGAAGGCAAACTACCTGGCATCCCCGCCGCTGGTGGTGGCGTATGCGATTGCGGGTTCCATGAAGATCGACCTGTTCAAAGACCCTATCGGCAAAGGAAAAGACGGCAAGGATGTTTATCTGAAAGACATCTGGCCATCGAACAAGGAAGTGGCCGATACGGTGGCTATGTGCTTAACGCCCGAAATGTTCAAATCCCGTTATTCCAACGTCTTTTTGGGGCCGCAGGAATGGCAGGACATCAAAGGCGCGGCGAATTCCGAAACCTACGGCTGGGATTCCAAATCCACATACGTTCAGAACCCGCCGTACTTTGAAGGGATGAGCCACAAGGCCGGAACGATTTCCAACGTAAAGGGGGCAAAATTGATGGCCCTGTTCGGAGATTCCATCACGACCGACCACATTTCCCCCGCTGGATCGATCAAAAAAGATTCACCGGCCGGTAAATACCTGATCGCCAATGGCGTTCAACCGATCGACTTCAACTCTTACGGCGCGCGCCGCGGGAACCATGAAGTCATGATGCGCGGCACGTTCGCCAACATTCGTATTAAAAACGAATTGCTGGGCGGCAAGGAGGGTGGCTTTACCAAATATAACGGTGAAGAAATGCCGATCTATGATGCCTGCATGAAGTATGAAGCCGAAGGCACGCCTCTGGTCGTGATCGCCGGGAAAGAATATGGCACGGGATCTTCCCGTGACTGGGCCGCAAAGGGGACGACGTTGCTCGGTGTGAAGGCCGTGATTGCGGAATCTTTCGAACGCATTCACAGATCGAACCTCGTGGGGATGGGCGTTCTGCCGCTGGTGTTCAAGGATGGCATGACGCGCCATGACCTGAAACTCGACGGCACGGAAACTTTTGATGTCACGGGCGTGGAAGGGGATTTGAAACCGCTTTCCGATGTGACGTTGACGATTACGCGCAAAGACGGATCGAAGCAGGAGGTTAAACTTCTCTGCCGCATCGATACGGCGGATGAAATCGATTACATGAAAAACGGCGGTATTTTGCACTACGTGCTGCGTAGCCTTGTGTCTGCGAAATCCGCAGCTGCTTAAGAGGGCACTTTTTCAAAATGCGAATACGTCAGCTCCTGTGGGCTGGCGTATTTTTTTAACGGGCGTATGCCTCCAAAGGCCCGAAAAGCATCCGAGACGCTGATGATTGAAGGATGATCCGCCGTCCAGCTTTCGATGACGATGGCCGCGCCGTCGCGGGGATCATCGGGCGATGCCTGCTTGGTGTAGATGGAAAAGCATGGCTTATCCAATAGCGTAAATTCTTTGGCCAGAAAATGCCGCGCACTACGGATCTGTTCGGCATAGCGGGCGGGGGTCAGTTGGATTTCCGTGGCGGCACATGAATAGTAAGAATCGTCATCCCCGTAGAGTATTGTTCTTTGTTCCGTAAGAGATTCTTCCAGATCCATATCAAAGGCCGGGTTTTGTTTGCCCACCCAGATCGTGTGTGCATGGACCGCCCCGATACTTTGTCCGGCGTAGATGCCGTCGTTCAAACCAACTGCCACGCGGCAGGGGGAAAGACATTTGCGCAAAGGAGGTTGTAGGCGGGACCCTCTTTTTTCGGGATTGTCTATGCCTTCGGCCGCGAGGGTAAAGGTAAAATCCCAGAAATCTCTTTCTTCGGTGGGGTTTAGATCATCCAGCCGCGCAAATCCTTTTGGTGCCATCGTCAGAAGATACCCATCCGGCGAACAGGCATACCCCGCCTTGTTGTTGAACGTGGCCCAAAGACCGTTTTTGTGTTCAACATCGCAGGGAAGGTATAAGGGGTTCAGGTTTAAGGACATAATTTGGGGCCAATTTAAAATATACGTTTAAGGTTTTTGTTCCGGCAAAATTATTTTTGCTTTCCGGTAAATATTCTGGAATGCGATAAAATCGCCAAGGCTGTGAAACGGAAATTCCGGAAAATCGTTCTTGGCTTTGAAAAACATATCGTTGACTGTTTCAAAATCCAACCCCATTCCGGCGAGCGATCCTTTATCGATGGTATCAAAGGACGTTAGCGGGGTGGTTCTGGCTTTTTGCATTTCAATGAGGGAATCTTCGAGCATTCTGAAAACATAGGGAAGGCGGGCATAGCTGTCTTCACGTCGTTTATTCAAATGGAAAATATCCGTCGGAACAAATCCAGCAGCGATATCAAAGACCTCACAAAAGGCTTTGCGGGCCTTTTCAGGCTTGCATGGTTTATGTCTGACACCGATCATGGCAACATCGAAAATCTGTGAAAGACGGGTAAATCCTTCGGGGTTCATTAACACGGCATTATTTTGTATGGCCCCGTAAATTTTTGACCAATTGGTTCCAGAAAGCTGCCCCGTTTCAATTTTTCCCAAGGTCGTATCGGGACGAAGGCCGGAGTTTTTATATTCGTCTTTTGCGGCTTCAATAATATCTTCAACGGAAAAGACGAGGGCCGTATCACTTCTTTTTTGCGGTGATCGTGGCAGACGGGGTTTTCTTTGCGCTGTTTGGGTTGTTGTCTCGGGTGTTCTGGCGGGCTCGGTATCGGTAATATCCCGTACCGGTACTTTAATATCGTGCGTTTCAAATAAATGAGCCGGATTTTTCAAAAGTTCGGTTTTGGCGGCACGTCCGCCGCCGAGCTTACGCAATGTTGTAAGGACATCGGGCCCGGTATCGGGCAGGGTTTTGGGTTTTAAAGGATTGGCGCGGGCGATGGCGGCAAAAATATCTGTGGCCGCATCGGCAATTTTGTTCTGGTCGCTGTCATTGTACCCGACAGCGGCGAGTGAGGTTTTCAATTTTGTTTTGAAAGCCTCAATGACCTTTGGCGACAGGATAATCGGTAACATAGCAAACCCCATATTTTCGTATGGGTTTCTATAGGAAGAAAATAATCTTATGTCAATAAAAAGGGTGTCAGGTCACCCAGTCCTTGGAATCCAGCTCGCCTTTGGCCAGTTTTTCCTGGATTTGCGGGCTTAGGATCTTTGTGGCGAACTCTTCGGCTTCACGCACCATTTGCTGGAAATCGGGCCGGTCCGGGCGGTAATTGACGGAGTATTTATTTTCCAGTCCTTCGATAGCGCGGTTGAGATTGGCGAGCCGTTCGGCACCGCGCTTGCCTTTTCTATCTTCGTCTGAATATTTTTCGGCGATGTTAAGGGCACGTTTCTTGTTGATCATACCGACGGAAAAGGCGAGTTGCACACCTTCTAAAAACGCGGCGGATACGGTCAGGACGGTGGGAATGCGGAGGTCTTCCCCGCCAAATTTTTTGCGTTTGACCGTGTAATTGAACGTGGTTTTGCGGTTTGCCCCACGCAGGATGACGCCGCCTTTGGCTTCGTCCTCTGTAATCGACATGATCAGCGCGATATTGGAATCATGCTCGATTTTGACTTCCTTGCCGGCCCGTTGAAAGGCGGCTTCGGCAAAGGCGACGGATTCCCCGTAATTTTGTTTGTTGGCGGCATCGCATTGTTCGATGATGTCAAGGAAGGGATGCCGTTCGCCATATTCATAAATCACGCGGCCCTTATGATAGATCGCGCACCAGATGGCGGGGTTCCAATCTTTTTCGTATCCCTTGATGACATCGCGCCACAGCCCGTCCCACCGGAACGGGGTTACCCGGCGCATCATGGCCCCGCGGTCGAAATATTCTTTCGCAATGGCTCCGCACAGCCGGACGCAGGAATGCATGTTCTGGGTGCGCACGACATAGGTTTCCGGTTCTTCACCGATGGGGCTGGTCAGCGGCAGGACCATCCTGTTGCTCAACGCCACCACGGGCGGCGCATCGGACAAATCCCCCGCGGGGTCCCGCAAGATGAATTTTTCACGCAGCAATGTGGATTTGAATTCCCCGGACATGAAACCATTGTAGCACAAGGTTCCAAGTGGTTGAATTGTTTTTGCTTTATGCGGCTAACGCGGGGGCGGGCCAATCGCGCGCTTCGGGCGCGGCAAAGAACGGGCGGTGGCCACGGGAGTCCGCCCAACCCGTTGCCATCCGTCCGAAATCTCCGGCAAGGCCGGAAGAAACACCCAGTTCAAACACACGGCCGTTTGTCCGTTTTTTTGAGACCATACGGTCTTCGTAGGCTTCGGAGGCAATCTCGGCGGCATCCCAGATCTGGTCGATCAAGGGGCCATAAGCAAACGCCGTAAAGGCCTGTGCAAGGACCATCCCGAACAGACTGTCCGTCGTGCCCGGTGCCGGTTTCGTTGCGTTGGTGTTTACGAGGTTGCTCATGGATCGTCTCCTTGAAGACCATCCTATGCGAAGGTCCTGAAGACGCTTTTAACTTTGCATAAAATTCGAACTAATTGTTTGGGCGAAAAAGGGCGGGGGAAAGCGGTTAAAAATCCGTTACCGGAACAACGCGTCGATGTCGTCCTGCGATGCCCCGCTTTGGGTCACTTTTTGCGAAGATTCATCGGCGGCAGCCTTGATGTTTTCCGCACCGATGCCGAGCCCTTCCAGGGCCCCTGTGATGCGATCTTCGAGGCTGCTGATACTTTCCAGCGTCTTACGGATGCGCTGTCCTGCGATGTCCTGGAACGAACAGGCCATCATGATGTTCTGGACGCCGTCGCGCAGTTTGTTCAGATATTCTTCCCGCCCTTCGTCCGTGGAAAGAACGGCCGTATCCTCGGGATAGAGGAGATCGTTCATTTTGTCGCAATTATCGAGAATGGTATTGGCGGCCTTGGCCGTTTCGGCGATCACGGCCTCCAGTTCCACGCCCGTATTGGCGGGGGTGGTGCCATCGCCGCTGAACGAAATGGAATTGATGACACCGATAATTTCGCCAAACCGTTTGGCCATATCCGTTTCGGACATGTCGATCTGTTGCGAGGTCGCATTGATTTCCATGGAAATTTCATCAAAACGGCGTTTGATGAAGGTTTCCATCTGTCCGATCTGACTGAGCAGTTCCGCCATATTGTGGGCGACAGAATGAATAGAGTCATCCGGTTTGGCGGGGTGCTGTTGTTGTAAAGGTCTGGTGTTGTCCACGAAAGAAAGCCCTTTGTGCAGAACAATAAATTCTTCTTATCGTAGCGGGAATTGGTTAAAACTTTCTTCCCGGCGAATTAAGAATTCATTTACCAACTTCATGATTTGTAAAGGTTTTTGCGGGATAGTGATTTTGAAACGCGATCCCGTTTCAAGGTATCATATTAGAAGGATGGAACGTACCAAAATCATGCCACGTGAAGACAGGCGTATTTATTTCGATCACGATGAAACCTACAAGGCGATTTACCAGCTTTGCGGGCAAAAGGGATTGCCGCGTCCTCCGGCCGGATACATCGTTGCCGTTGAGGCGAACATGGAATCCCCGCTGGAGCTTGATTTTGTTCTTGAGACGCAGCGCAGCAGCTCAAACGAAGCCGTGCGCTACACGCGCGATTTCGTTGTGGCGGCGCTGATGATTTATTGCCGTACCATCGGTATTCCTTTGCCCAAGGGCGCGAACAAGACGCTGGAACTGGCAAAGGATACGCTGACTCTGCGTGTGCAGATGATCCGTTAGGGCGGCCCCTTACAAATCTTTCTTTTCAATCCAGAAAACTTCACCGTTCGATTGTTCGGTCGCAAGCCATAGGAACGGCCTGTCGGGGTACGTCGCTTCCAACGCCGGGCCGCATCGCCCAAGCTCGCAAAGAACGCCGCCGCGCTCCGTCAGATGGGCAGGGCTTTGCGCGATAATCTTGTGAACGATATCCAGACCGTCATCACCGGCGGCAAGGGCCATGATGGGTTCATGCCGGTATTCGGGGGTGAGCAGATCCATGCCTTCCGCATCCACATAAGGCGGATTGGTGATGATGAGATCATAGCGTTTGTCTTTCAACGGTGCGAAAAGATCGCCGTGATACAATGTGATGCGGTCTTCCAGCCCGTGGTCCCGCACATTTCGTTCGGCAACGGCCAGCGCATCCGGCGATAAATCCACCGCATCTATCCGCGCATTCGGGAAAAGCCGCGCCGCCAGAATGGCAAGGCAGCCCGACCCTGTGCAAAGGTCGAGGACGGAGGTGATTTCGGCATAATCTCCGATCAGGGAAAAGCCATCGTCACGGCCCAGAATTTCGGCAAGGAAGGAGCGGGGGACGATCACCCGTTCATCCACATAAAAGGGAAGCCCCTGAATATAGGCCTTGTTCAACAAATAGGCGGCGGGTTTTCGTGTGGCGATCCGCGCGATGATCAGGGCCGCCAGCCTTTCCCGTTCGGCGAGCGTCAGGCGGGCATTCCAGTACGGGTCGAGCGTATCGATGGGAAGGTGCAACCCTTCGAGCACCATGAAGACCGCTTCGTCAAAGGCATTGTCCGTCCCATGCCCGAAAGTCAGCCCCGATTCGGTGAAGGATGATGCGGCAAAGCGAACAAAATCGCAAACGGTGTAAAGCTCGGATGCGATTCCGGTGGCATCGGGAAGGGCAAAAGGCGGTTTGTGCACAGGTTGTTTCATGCCTTCTTGTACCACAAAAAAGCCTGAAAACACAGGCTTTCTGGTGTCTTACCCAACTTTTGATACCTTGAATATGCGTTTTTTCCTGTGTTTATTGTGTTTTTTGCATTTTCACGATTGCGTTTTTAAAAAGGAGTCGTAGGATAACGATACTTTGAAACTCTTTTAGAAGGATCGAAACGATGGCTAAAGCCAAAGCGAAAGCAAAACCGAAAGCTGCGAAAAAAGCACCGGCCAAAAAAGCCGCTGCCAAAAAGCCTGCAGCGAAAAAAGCACCGGCCAAAAAAGCCGCAGCACCTGCAAAACCCGCCAAGTTCGTCTCCGTTGCAACGGGCAGCGTTGTAACGCTGAAACAACTGGCGAACGATCTGTCCCAACTGCACCAGCTTCCCAAAAAACAAACGGAAGCCGTTGTGACGGACCTGATCGCCCAGATGACCAAGCACATCAAACGCGGCGCGAAAGTGCGCGTTCCTGGCTTCGGTATCCTGATGGTCAAGAAAACCTCCGCTCGCATGGGTCGCAACCCGGCCACCGGCGAAGCGATCAAAATCCCGGCCAAAAAGAAAGTGGCTTTCCGCGTCTCCAAAGACCTGAAAAAAGCCGTTCTCTAGTCGTTAACGAATTTCTTAAGAACCGCCTCTGCCTGCAGGGGCGGTTTTTCTTTTTTGCGGTCTTCGTTGCGTGTGATAGGGTTTTTCGAAAAATTTGCGGAGGCCATCCATCGGCCCCGTGTGTGTTAAAAAGTATGATAGGGGTTTATTGGGTATTATGGGTGCGATTGTTATCGAACGGGATTTCCGGACCGCAGCCACCATGCGGTTTGTGACGCAAAGCCGGTTTAAACTGGAACAGGCGCGGGCATGGCTGCGCGCCGATCCAAACATGCGGGACGACACGCGGAGTTTTTTATCGGCAACGGAGCCGAGCTTTGAATACAAACTTCGTGAAATTGCAACCGTAGAGGCCACGCAGATGGTGAACGAAGACAATATCCGAAGTGTCCGCCGCGCGGTGATCGCGCTTGTGTTGTATGACCGGATGGCGCATTGCAACCGTTTCATAGTCGATTGTGAAAAATTATTGCCGCCGTTGAAATTTCCGGCCTTTACCGTGCGCCCGCTCGACCCGCCGGCATACAGGCTGGCGCAGGTGGAACGCTGGTGGAACGGCGCGCCGGTGAAGGGGGAGGGCGATTTTTACATCAACAAGGCCATGACGTTGACCGATGAGGTGTATAACGGGATGATCCTGCGCCTCGAAAGCCTCCGCGCCACCGCGACGCCTGTTCGCACGCTCCCCGCGCTGCGGTGGGGGAGTTAGGGATAGCCCGCCCTTATTTTTTGTTCAGCGTGATATTCATCGGCGTGGTGTATTTGTTGTCTGCGCCGTTCGCGGAATCAATGGCCCAGCCGATACCGCCGCCAAGGATGATGTTACCCACTGTTGCGCCCGCGACATCGGATTTATTGAAGAAGGTCGCGGTTTGATACCCTTTTTTCTTACATTCCACCGTGATGTCGTGTTTGGATTTTTTGATCGTGATCCCGCCGGGTGTCTCGGTGACTCGGCCGATCACTTGCCCTTCGCGGATCAACGCGCAATCCGCGCCGGGCGGGTTAGTGTTGATGACCAATTCCTGTGACGTGCCTTCGACGATGGAAGAACAGGCGGGCAGGGCTGCAATCGCGGCAAGAAGAATAAACTTTTTCATGAATCTCTCTATTTATATTTATGGTTTTACAAATAGAGAAAAGCACACTTAGGAAAAGCTGACAATCGGTTTTCTGGATCCCGTTCGTGCGTATTCGCTTTGCGAATGCCAACGGGATGACGGATTTCTAGGGCCTTAGGCCTAACAAATCCGTCACTTCTCATCCCCCATTTTGAGGGCGGCGATAAAGGCGGATTGGGGGATTTCGACGTTGCCGTACTGGCGCATCTTTTTCTTCCCTTCCTTTTGTTTTTCCAAAAGTTTGCGTTTACGCGTGGCATCCCCGCCGTAACATTTGGCGGTCACGTCTTTGCGCATTGCGCTGATGTCCTCACGCGCGATCACCTTTGCACCGATCGCTGCCTGAATGGCGATTTTGAACATCTGCCGCGGGATTAATTCTTTTAACCGTTCGCACATCGCGCGGCCGCGGCGTTCGGCCTGTGACCGGTGCACCATCATGGACAGCGCGTCCACGGGTTCCTGATTGACCAGCACATCCATTTTGACAAGGTCGCCTTCGACATACGTATCCAGCGCGTAATCGAACGAGGCATAGCCGCGGGAAATGGATTTCAAACGATCATAAAAATCAAACACCACTTCGTTCAAGGGGAGTTTATAGACCAGCATGGCGCGCGATCCCACATAAGTGAGCTCTTGCTGCACGCCGCGCCGTTCCTGACACAGCTGGAGCAGGCTGCCGACATATTCATCGGGAGTCATGATCGTGGCCTTGATAAACGGTTCTTCGATTTTGGCGATGCGGCTGACATCCGGCATATCGGCGGGGTTATATAATTCCGTCACCGTGCCATCGGTGAGCGTGACCTTATACACCACGGATGGCGCGGTGGGTATCAGGTCCAGATCGAATTCACGGTCCAGCCTTTCCTGAATGATCTCCATGTGGAGGAGGCCGAGGAATCCGCAGCGGAAACCCATGCCGAGTGCTTGGCTGTTTTCGGGTTCGTAATGCAGCGCGGCATCATTGAGTTTGAGTTTGCCGATACTTTCACGCAGCTTTTCAAATTCGGAAGAGTCCGCAGGGAAGAGGGAACAGAACACCATCGGCACCGATGGTTTGAACCCCGCGAGCGGCGCAGCGGCCGGATTTTTATCATCCGTGATCGTATCGCCGACCAGCGTATCCGAAATATCCTTGATGGAGGCCGTGATAAAGCCCATTTCGCCGGGCCCGAGCGCGGGCAGCTCTACCTTTTTCGGCGTGAACATCCCGACGCGGTCGATTTCGCGCGCGCGGCCGTTGCTCATAAACCGGATCTTCTGGCCCTTTTTCAAATACCCGTCGATGACCCGGACAAGGATCACCACGCCGAGGTAGGAGTCATACCAGCTATCGACCAGCAAGGCCTTCGTCGTGCCGTTCACATCGCCCTTGGGAGATGGTAAGCGCGTGACGATGGCTTCGAGCAAATCCGGAATGCCGATACCGCTTTTCCCGCTCACCAGAACGGCATCCGATGCATCAAGGCCGATCACATCTTCGATCTGTTGTTTGGCTTTTTCGGGGTCGGCGGCGGGCAGGTCGATCTTGTTGATCGTGGGGATGATTTCATGGTTGTTGTCGAGTGCCTGATACACATTGGCGAGCGTTTGCGCCTCCACCCCCTGACTTGCGTCCACCACAAGGATCGAACCTTCACAGGACGCAAGCGAGCGGGAGACTTCATACGCAAAATCCACGTGGCCCGGCGTGTCCATTAAATTGAGCTGGTATTCGATTCCATCCTTGGCGGTGTAGGCGAGGCGGACGGTTTGCGCCTTGATCGTGATCCCGCGCTCTTTTTCGATGTCCATGTTGTCGAGCACCTGTTCGGTCATCTCCCGCGCTTCCAGCCCGCCGCACGTCTGGATCAACCGGTCGGCCAGCGTGGATTTCCCGTGGTCGATATGGGCGATAATCGCGAAATTGCGGATTTGGGACAATGGTTTGGTAACAGGTTGGCTCATGGGGGCGGAAGATACGTAAATCCGCCCCAAAGGGCAAGGGGAAAGGGGCTTTACGGGGCGCGGGAAGGGGCCTATTTTTAGTGGGTCTTAGACCTAGAGGGAGCCCCCAAGATGCGTCAATGTCGTCTGACCCCGAGTATGCTGGTATTTGCCCTGAGCTTGCTGTCCGCCTGTGACAATGCGCCTGCGGGGGAAACGAAGTCCGCGCCGGAACCAGCCGCCGTTTCCGCCCCGGGAACGGTGGAGGCCCCATCCTCCCAAACCGTGGGCGAGGCGGCGGGGGAGATGACGGATATTCCCGACCAGAGCGATGTGCATTCCGATGTGCCGCCGCCATCGCGGGAGGTGTTTGTGGATAACGCATGCGATTTTGAAGACTGGATCGGCAAACCGGTGGACGAGGCCGCGATCAAGGAAACGGGGCGGCCATACCGCATTTTAAAACCCGATGACATGATGACGATGGATCACAACCCCGAACGCATCAATATTGAACACAGCGATGGCAAGGTTGTCCGTGTTTGGTGCGGTTGAGTTCCAGCGGGCGTAGGATGGAATAAAGGACAAAAGAAAAACCCGCCATCCGGCGGGTTTTTTG
>CAYRDI010000050.1:6017-12596 GCA_964423095.1 uncultured Micavibrio sp. | reverse complement strand
ATCTGCGCCTGGTTGATCTGCTGCGTCCCGTGATAAAGGCCCGTGGTGTCGCCCAGACCAACCGTGTTGGCCGTAGAAAACAACCGGAAGGCGGGGTGCGGGCGAATGACCTTGTTCTGATCAAGCAAAGTCAGGCGGCCATCGGATTCCAGAACGCGTTGGATCACGAACATCACATCGGGGCGTACGGCGTCATATTCATCGAACACCATCGCGACATGGTTTTGAATGGCCCATGGCAACAAGCCTTCCTGATATTCGGTCAACTGTTTTCCTTCGCGCAGGACGATCATGTCTTTGCCCAGAAGGTCGATCCGGGACACGTGGGAATCGAGGTTGATCCGCACGCACGGCCAATTCAGGCGTGCCGCAACCTGTTCGATGTGTGTGGATTTTCCCGTGCCGTGGTATCCCTGAACCATCACGCGGCGGTTGTGGGCAAAGCCGGCCAGAATGGCCATCGTCGTGTCATGGTCGAAATGGTATGTCTTGTCGATATCGGGGACGTTCTGGTTGCCCTCTTTAAAGCCCGGCACTTTCCAGTCAACGTCCAGACCGAATGTTTCGCGGACATCGAATTTCGTATCCGGAATGGTTGTGTATTTTCCTTCCTTTTGCACCACCTTCGTGATGTCAAAGGAGGCGTGCATCGGTTCTTTTTCTTTTTGCAATGTGTCGGTCATCGTAAAGTCTCGTTGTGTCATGCCCGCTTTATGCGGGCATCCGGATCCCCGCACGGGGGTAGGGATGCCGTAACGGTATAAGGTTCAGCAGGGTTTTACAAGGCCGGGAATGGCGGGAATCAGCGTTTTGGCGAAAAAGCCGCGATGACCTGTTGATCCATAATAAAACGCGCTTTTTCCTGAATTTGGGAAGAGCGTGCCCGAAGGTTTCTGTCGACTAGGTCTGCCAGTGGCTCCGAAGCATCACCAAATAGAGCTTTTAGCCCTGATTGTAGAGGGGTTGAATCGAACGCGAGCATGTTGATTTCATCAGCTTTGGTTTCTCTGTGTTGCAGTTCTTCTCCGCGGATGGCGGCATTTTTCGCGGCCCCGATTTCAGCCTGGATATATGGGTCGTCGCCGATGGCCTTCAGAAATTGTTCCAGCATGGCCGGCTGATATACTTTTGGTGCCTGCAAGAACCATCGTTCCGAAAGAGCGATCTTTATGCCCTGCGTTTCCACGGTTGGGCTATTGTGAGCGGCTTTCACTGCGAATATTTTTGACCGATCCGGGATGGCACCCGGTTCCGGTATCGGGGCATCAATCTGAAACATGACTTTCAGGGCATTACCGATTTCTTCGCGGCTTTTTCCGGCAAACGGATGTGGCGTATTACACAGATAGTAGTAGCCATAAGGATGAAGGTTAAATTTGGCAGATGCTTCTATAAGGCTTTTTCTTAACTCAGGATGGAATGCTACCTTTTGATTGTATTGATTGAATTTAAAACCCAACTCCTCAATTACCATCCGAAAGGGTCTTAGTGGCATAGCATGGCTGTAATGAGACTCAAAAAAGGCGCCTATAAGAAGCTGTCCAAGAAAATGGATATTTCTATTTGAAAACCACTTTATTGCTTTTTCTCTATGTCTTTCTTTTGCTGTGGAGGGATCCGTTTTGATATAAGGTGGGCCGTATTCCCCAGGCGTATATTTTTCCAGCGTGCGTTCGATTAGCTCTTCGATAGGACGTAAAATATTCGGATTACCGATGTGATCTTCGGAAATTTCTACTTCTTCGCTGGCAGACATAGAAAACCCACAAATACTTAATTCATAACTGTTGTGAGGCTATAATAATGTTTTTATGTTATGTCAATAAAAATGTGTCTATATGACTTTCGCCGCCAAATTCAGTTCGGGTAGGGCTTTTTTCAGGTTTCCAAGGACGCGGGTTTCAATCGCGGTATCGGTGGCTGGGGCGAAATCCTGCCCCGTGACCCGTTTGTATAAATCCTGGTATTTCGCGCTGAACATCGCCTGGTCTTCGTCTGTGATGGCGGGAAGCGGGCTTTTGTAAGCATCTTCCATCCGTTCCACCAGCCATTTGCGGACAAATTCCTTGTCCAGCCCTTCGGGGTCTTCACCCGCCGCTATGCGCACGGCATAGCTATCCGCCACCCAGTAACGGGAGGAATCCGGCGTGTGTATTTCATCGGCGATGTGCAGGGTGCCGTTTTCATCGGTGCCGAATTCATATTTCGTATCGACGAGGATCAGCCCCTGTCTGGCCGCAAGTTCCCGCCCGCGGGCGAACAGGGCCAGTGCCGCACGTTCCGTTTTTTCCCACAAATCTTTTGTAACAAGGCCCGAAGAGATAATCTCCGCGCCCGAAATGGGATCATCGCTTTTGCCCTTTGTCGTGGGTGTGATGATGGTTTCGGGGAGTTTTTGGTTTTTGATCATGCCTTCGGGGAAGGTATGGCCGTACATCGTCCGTTCGCCGTTCTTGTATTTTGTCCAGATGGATGTGCCGGTGGTGCCGGTCATATAATCCCGCACCACGACTTCGACGGGCAGCATGGTCAGCTTTTTCACGATCATCACGTTCGGATCGGGATAGGAAATCACATGGTTGGGCACGATGTCGGACGTATGGTCAAACCAGTACCGGGCAATGGCATTCAAAATAGCGCCCTTGTGCGGAACGGGTGTGATGGCGCGGTCAAACGCGCTCAAACGGTCGGACGTGACAAACACCATCCGGCCATCGCCCAGATCGTATGTATCGCGCACTTTGCCCGCATAATGATTGGGCAGGGGCAGGGTCGAGGCATCGGTGAAGACTGCGGTCATCGGCATTTTCTTAGTTTGGCAAAGGAAGAAAAGCTCAGGAACGGGGATCGAGTTTTTCGAACTTGGCGTAAGAGAGCTTCAATATCGTATAGGACATGTTGATGGATTTGAGAAGGTCTTCGGCTTGTTTGTCACCGGGGTTGTAGTCCGGGTGGTATTTTTTGGCGAGCTCTTTGTACCGCACCTTGATGTCTTTTAATGTCACGGGCGGTTCGAGGCCCATAATGGCCAACGCTTCGAATTCGGGCGTATTGGGATTGGCCACCGATGCTTGCGGGCCGGAATTTTCCTTGGGCGGCTCTTTTTCCGTGAAATGGTAGGTTTGCCAGGCCGTGCGGCGGAGCGCATCGGCCATCGCCCCGTCCACATCGTACCGCCATGTGGGCCGGTCGCCGTAGATACTGTTCAGGATCTGGGCCTCCACCTCGGCGGCATTCATACCGGAAAAAAAGTCCCAGGCGGCGTTGTATTCCCGGACATGGTCAAAGCAAAACCAGTAATGTTCGCTCAAAGACCGGTCTTTCGGGGCCCGGTGCTCCCCGTGACCTTTGCAGCCCGGCATATCGCAAGCCTTTGTTCGGACTTTCTTTTTTAAGTCCGCGAATTCGGGGGAGTTGGGTTTTAGATGTATTTTGGGCATATTCTTACCATTATGCGGTTTTGGCGTTTTTCTTACAAGTGTTCAAAGGGCTTTGACACAACCCCTGGTCAGTGCTTTAAATGGCGGGATCATGACGCAAGGGATGGAGCGGACGATCACGGGCCTTCTGGCACAGGGTTTGCAACCTCAGGTGCTGGAGATCGTGAACGACAGTCCACGCCACAAGGGCCATGCCGGTGACGACGGATCTGGCGAAAGCCATTTTAACGTCACCATTGTGTCGATGAGTTTTACCGGAAAAAGCAGGATTGAACGCCAAAGAATGGTGTTTGATCTTTTGAAAGAGCCAATGAAGGGCGGACTGCATGCCCTTTCTCTTAAAACGCTGACACCGGATGAATACGATAGAGTGTAAATATACACCTATAGGTTGATAGATTTATATGGTTATATATCATGGGTTCAGTTGAATCGCTTGTATACAGGGGAATAAGCATGAGTGATCATTTGCAGACTGAGAGTGAAATCCAAACTGGAAGTACGCTGGTATCCCGCAACATTACGGTGAACGGTAAACGCACCTCGGTTCGTCTGGAGCCTGAAATGTGGCGCGCCTTGAAAGAAATCTCCACCCGCGAAAACTGCTCGGTCCACGAATTATGCTCGCTGATTTCCTTCCGCAAGAACCGCAGAACCTCTTTAACGGCGGCTATCCGGGTATTCCTGATGATCTATTTCCGTGCTGCGACAACCGAAGAAGGGCACGGTAAGGCCGGGCACGGATCGTTCGATTCCATGAAACGCCGTGCCGGGTGGCATGAACGGTCTTCCGCAAATGGCAGCCAGCCGGCAAAGCCCAATCCGTATCTGCAATTAAATCAGGAACGGATCGATACAATGGGCAATGCTGCCTGATATTTGTTTATAAATTTAAATGCAAAACGGGCCTTTATGGCCCGTTTTTTTATCGTCCCATGGCAAAAAGCGGCCTATCAAAAGAAATGGTGTAATGCCATCGAGCTGCTCATAAAAATAAGAACATACATGATGACCAGATAGAGGAGGGTAAGAAAAATTGCGCCGGTTCGTTCGAAAATTTTTTGAGACATAATCGCAAGGCACCCTGGAAGCGAGATGAGCACGTAGTTCAGCATACCGAATGCCTTTACTAGGTGAAGTCTTGGCTCCAATACAAACAAGAGTGCGGAAAATATAAGGGGCCAAACAAAGATTGCAAATGCTTTGAGTAGCGTCTGCGACATCAACGCCCCATCGCCAGGAATTTTTTGGCGCGGGCCTTTTTAATCGCATCGACATCCCATGGCGTGAGTTCCTTTAACGCCGCGCGGAGCTGTACGGCCACGCTTTCAATCATTTCTTCCTTGTGACGGTGGGCACCGCCGATCGGTTCGGAAATAATGCCATCGATCAGTTTGTTTTCTTTCATGTCCTGCGCGGTCAGTTTGAGTGCGGCGGCAGCTTCCGGCGCATTCGCGGCAGAACGCCAGAGGATGGAAGCGCATCCTTCGGGCGAGATCACGGAATAGATAGAATGTTCCAGCATATACACGCGGTCGGCCGTTGCGATGGCAATTGCGCCGCCCGATCCGCCTTCGCCGATCACGACCGAAATAATCGGCACGCGCACGTTCAGGCAAGTTTCGATGGAACGGGCAATGGCTTCGGCCTGTCCGCGTTCTTCGGCACCGCGGCCGGGATAGGCGCCGGCCGTATCGACCAGCGTAATCACCGGAATTTGGAAATGATCGGCCATCTGCATCAGGCGTTGCGCCTTGCGGTATCCTTCGGGGCGGGCCATGCCGAAATTATGTTTTAAACGCGTTTCGGTATCGTGCCCGCGTTCATGCCCCATAATGACAACGGATTGTCCGTTGAAACGGCCAAGACCGCCGAGCAAAGCCTGATCTTCGGCAAAATTGCGATCACCGGCCAGCGGCGTGAAATCTTCGATCATGCCCGAAACGTAATCCAGAAAATGCGGGCGGTTTTGATGGCGTGCCACCTGTACCTTTTGCGCAGGAGACAGTTTGGCATAGGTCGTGTGCAAAAGTTTCGATACCTTCGCCTGCATGCGCGAGACTTCGTCCGTGACGCTCAAGGAGGCATCGCTGCCCATGTTGCGCAGTTCGGCAATCTTGCCCTCGAGTTCGAGGATCGGTTTTTCAAATTCCAGTTGGGTCATGATCTTGTTTGGATTTGTTACAAGCGGCTATTGGTACCAAAAGATAAAGGCAGGCGCAATCACGGCCTGCCTTTGTCATATCTGTTCCTTATTAGCGAGAACCCGTCTTTTTGGACATCGGGTGCTTTTCTTCGACCGTCTTTTTCAAACCGCCGCCCACGATGTGGGTGTAGATTTGCGTGGTCGCGATGTCGGCGTGGCCGAGCATTTTCTGAACGGAGCGTAGGTCGGCACCGCGGGACAGAAGGTGCGTGGCAAACGCGTGACGCAGGATGTGCGGCGATACGCGTTCTTCATCGAGGTCTGCCGCGCGGGCCAGATCTTTCAACAGTTGTGCGAAACGCTGACGGGTCAGGTGACCGGATTCAGACGTTCTGGACGGGAACATCCACTTTTCCTGTGCGGAACGGTTTTCCGGGCCGATGAATTGCGTACGGACGGCCATATAATCCCTGATCGCTTTTTGGGCGGGATCGGACAGCGGCACCATACGCTCACGGCCACCTTTGCCTTCTACCATCAGGAACTGGGATTCTTCACCCACAGCGGAGAGCGGCAGGCCAACCAGTTCGGAAACGCGCAGGCCTGTGGCATACAGCATTTCGAGCAGGCAAACCAGGCGAACGGAGTCCGCACCGCCCTGAGAAGCCGCCGTTTTGATCAGCGTGGAAACTTCGGATTCCGACAGGGTCTTCGGCAATGTACGGCCTTGCTTCGGGCTTTCGATCGTGCTGGTCGGATCATCTTTGCGGATATTTTCCGAAACCAGATAACGGTAGAACTGACGCAGGGCGGACAGGCGGCGGGCCACCGTGCGAACGGCGATCTGCGATTTGTTTTTGCCTTTGACATGCGTTTTGTTGGCCAGATGATCGAGATAGGCCTTGATGTCGGCGGTGGTGGCCGTGTCGACATCGCTCTTGCGATCGCTGCGCAAGTAAAGCGATACATCGGCCAGATCGCGCCAGTAGGCAT
>CAYRDI010000050.1:0-5917 GCA_964423095.1 uncultured Micavibrio sp. | reverse complement strand
TTGCGATCGCTGCGCAAGTAAAGCGATACATCGGCCAGATCGCGCCAGTAGGCATGACGCGTGTTCAACGCCGCACCACGTTCCGCGGTAAGCATATCAAGAAACGCATCAATCGACCCGTGAAGGGTAGGCTTTGGTAACTTCGGACGACCTGGACGAGCCATAATTCTTTTCTCCTAATATTTATATAATACGCTAGCGATGGTTTCTCCGCCGATCTGCTTCGCGTCTTCGATAAGTCCCACGTTCAACATACTATACAAGGCCTTACGGACTGTTCCGGAATACATATTCTCCGGTTGGGCAGCAAGGCTGTTCAAGACTGCCAGAACGGTTATCCCGATTTGTTTTTTATCGGCGGCCGTATCAAGCAGAACATTCAAACCCAAGGAAGGCATTACATAATTACCAGCCGAAGTCAAGGCAGAATGTTTTTCATAAATTCTTAAGGGATTATTAAGAAAATCCGCCTTGTTGTCAAGAGTTGTAATGATTGCAAGGATTTGTTCTGAATCCGCGGATTTCAGGCTTTCCAGCGCATTTTGAAAATCCTCAAGTTTGACGGTCGCCTTGGGGGTGGGGGTGAGCGACTGAAAGGCCTGCAAATATATGTAAATAATGGGTTTTTCGGCGGCCTTTTTTTGCGCTGCATCCAGCCAGTAATCCGAAAGCGGCTTCTGCGCGGCCAGCATCGCCCCCAACACTTTTGTGAGCGTTTCTGTGGATAACTCTTTGGGTTCTGCCCCGGCGATCATGTCCGCAAACGGGATCAGGTCGCCAGGCACCTTTTTCACGGCAAGGGCCGATTCGAGCACCGGCCACTGATCTTCCGGGTCTTTTTTCAGGTCTTTGGCGCGTTTGAGCAGGTCATCCTGCGCTGCCACGGCAAGGTGATAGGAAATGCCGCGGGTATCGGCTTCGCCCTTTATCACCGCCCGCGCCGTATCAGGCAGCGTTTTATCCAGCAAATAAAGCGAGAGCAGCGAGGATGGCGTCTTCTTTGCCACGTCCGCTGTCATTCCGGCATAGCTGATTTTCCCATTGGCCTGCACCAGTGCGCGTTGAAGCGCGTTCATTTTTTCAAGGGCCTGCGGGTTGCCGGCTGCGACGCTGTAAGCAGGGTCGTTGTAAACGGATTGCAAAATCGGGTCTTCGGGAAATTTGGGCGCTGACTGGCTGCCCAGTGTTTGTGCGCAGGCCCGGTCAACCACATCGAAAACCTTATCGTCCGGATATTTTGCGGATAGGACTTTTTCTTCCAGACACGCCGTGGCCAAATCGTTGCGGACGATCAGCAAGGTCATGCCGAGTTGGGCGATGGAAACATCATAGGGATCTTCCGCGCGCTGGGCGTAGAGTTTCCAGGCATCATCGTAAAGGCCCATATCCATCAGTTTGTTGATCCGCTGGATCAGCAGGTCATTCCCACGCAAAGGGCCTATGTCGTTGTTGATCAACGTGGCATCGGTTTTGGAAAGAAGCAGGCGTTTTTGCAGCATGAGTGCGGTACGCAGCGGCTGCACGTCCGGCAAATGCCGGAGCAGGAATTCAATGTCCGAACGGTTCTGGCCGTTCCACAAGCCTTTTTCAAGCGCACCGTCTTTTTCCGAAGACATCGTGCCCGTGGACTCCACATTTCCCCAATCCACGGCGGGTTTTTGATCTTCCGCCCGCAGCGGAAAAGGCAAGGCGAGGGCGAGCAGAAGAAGGCACGGGAACAAACGCATGTGAGTTTTCCTTTACGGTAAATGCTTTTATTGACCGCCGGCCAACGGGACGTTGACGGTGACATCCTGCTGTTGCACGGGAACATCGGTCAGGGCCAGCCAGGCAAAGCCGCCGCCGATAATCAGGACAATCGCAAGGAGCAGGAATTTAAGGAATCCGAATTTCATATCAAACCTGTCAGGGGTAAAAGGTGGTGCTTGCCGTGACCATAATCACAGAATCCCGCGAATGCAATTGAACATTTTCGGATATTCATGGCATAACCGCTTTCATGAACACCGATTTGGAAATCATCAAATCCCGCTTGAAAAAACCCGTGGTTGTCATCGGGTTGATGGGGGCCGGGAAAACGAAAATCGGCGGCTTGCTGGCCGCTGTGCTGTCGTTGCCGTTTGTGGATGCGGATCATGAGATCGAGGCCGCAGCCGGGTGTTCCGTCTCCGACATCTTTGAAATCCACGGGGAGCCGCGTTTTCGTGATCTGGAACGCCAGGTTTTGAAAAGGCTGGTCACGGGCGATGTGCAGGTGATTGCCCCCGGCGGCGGCGCGGTGATGAACGAACAAACGGCGGAGATGGTGTTTGGGAATGCCATAACCGTTTGGCTAAAGGCGGATCTGGACGTTCTTTTGGAAAGAACAGGGCGGAGCGATAAACGCCCGCTGCTCAGAAACGGCGACCCGCGCGCGATTTTGCAAGAGCTGATGGAAAAACGCTATCCCGTTTACGGGCGTGCCGCCGTGACCGTGCAAACGGAAGCACTTCCCCCCGAAAACAACCTCGAAAAAGTGATAAAGGCCCTTGCGGGCTATTTGTCGGCACGGGATACTGCAATCTTATGACAGCGATGCTTAAAACCTTGAATCTTGAACTCGGCGAACGGTCCTATCCAATCCATATCGGGACAGGCTTGCTGGAACGCGCGCCGGATTTGGTGCCGCTTGATCTTGCAGAACGGAAGATTTTTGTCCTGCATGACCGGAATGTCGAAACACATGTCAAAAGGCTGACATCCTCTATCCGTCCCGTATCAACGCTGGCGGTGGAGGGGGGAGAGCCGACGAAATCATACGCGCAGTTACAGGTCGTTCTCGACTGGCTGTTACAAAACCATGTCGATCGCAAATCCGTTTTGTTTGTCGTGGGCGGCGGCGTGGTTGGTGATCTGGGCGGCTTTGCGGCGTCAATCGTTTTACGCGGCATTCCGTTTGTTCAGGTGCCGACGACATTGCTGGCGCAGGTGGATTCATCCGTAGGCGGCAAAACGGGCATCAATGCGCCGCAGGGAAAAAATCTGGTCGGCAGTTTTTATCAACCCGTGGCGGTGCTGTGTGATCTCGATGCCTTGAAAACGCTTCCCGAACGTGAACTGAAATCCGGTTATGCGGAGATCGTCAAATACGGTTTGCTTGGTGATGCTGCCTTTTATGATTGGCTGGAGGCAAACGGGACAAAGGTGTTGTCGCTTGATCCCGATGCGCTTGCCCGCGCCGTGGAAACCAGCTGCGCGACGAAGGCAAAAATTGTTGGGAGCGATGAACGGGAGCAGGCCGGCGGTGACCGCGCGCTGTTAAATTTGGGTCACACCTTTGCCCATGCGCTGGAAGCGGCGGCGGGGTATGACGGACGTTTATTGCATGGGGAGGCCGTGGCCATCGGCATGGTTCTTGCGTTTCGTTTGTGTGTGAAGAAGGGCCTGTGCAACGGGCAGGATGCTGTGCGGATGGAAAACCATTTGAAATCCTGCGGTTTAAAAACGGAAATTTGCCAAATAAATCCAGCGTTAAAACAATCGCCCACTGACATTGCCGGACTGATGTATCACGACAAAAAGGCCTCCGGCGGAAAAATCGGGTTCATTCTTGTCCGTGGAATCGGCAAATCCTTTCAAACAACCGATGTTGATATGGTGGATGTCGTAAGTGTTGTTGCCGAATCTCGCCGTTAAGTTTGGCTTTTGGGCGCAAAAAGACTATTCTGTTTTTTTGGAAGGTGTTTCATGAAAAAGGTGTTTTTTACAATTCTGGCTGTCTTCACCGTGTTTTCTTTTCCGGTAAGGGCGGAAAGCGGCGGGGTGGTTACGTTGCCCGGCAATGCGCGCCTGAATGCCGGTATGGATTCTGAGCGGACGATCGTTCGCATCGATAATGATAATGTCAGCCCTTTCGTGCGTGCGATCGTGGGGTATCCGGACAGATACAAACCCATCCCGTTGCAGGAAAACATCCCCTACAACCAGTTTAGCACGCAGTGCGGACAAACCGACACAGTTTCCGACCGGAACAAATGCGTTCGCGATCTATTGCGCGATCAAAAAAGAGAGCAACGCAGAAGTGTTAACTGATTAAAACAGATTTAGCGCGGCGTGCTGTAATAACATGATCGTTTTTGCATCGCGTATTTTTCCGTTGCGGATCATATCCATGGCTTCGGAAAACGGCACTTCAAGCACTTCAATATCTTCGCCTTCTTGTTGCAAACCGCCGCCAGAGCCTTTTTTATCGGACGGGCTGTATGGTGCAATAAACATATGAACGCGCTCTGATACGGAACCGGGACTCATAAAACTATCAAAAATTTTGATAATTTTTCCAATTTTAAAGCCTGTTTCCTCTTCGCTTTCAATTCTTATACGTTCTTCGGGGTTTGATTCATCAAGTTTTCCGGCGGCAACTTCAACCAAGAAGCTGTTATAAGGATCGGCGATATAAGCGGCTATTCTAAACTGCCGTGTCAGGACGACAGTCTTGCTTTCAAGGTTGTAAAGCAAAACAGCTGCACCATCACCGCAATCATAAATCTCCCGACTCAATGGCTGATCCACGCCCGTGGATCGGCGGAAAATGAAACCTGCCTTTAACAGCTTTGACCAGCCGTTATAGAGTGTGTCCAGCTTGAAGTCGCGAACAGGTGTTTCGTCCGGGGTCTCTGCCATTAAACAGTGCCGTGGCAATGCTTGTATTTTTTGCCCGATCCGCAAGGGCATGGCGCGTTGCGCGGTGTATGGGCCCACGTTTCCGGATCGTTCTGGTTGAAATCCGGATGACGGATCTGGGTAATGTTGCTTTGCCCCGCGCTGCCGTAAGCATCTGTTCCCATCAGGGCAGGATCGCTTCGGCCTTCCTGTAGCTTTTTCTGCGCTTCCATCAATTCCTGTTGCTGTTTTTGAATGGCGGCCATCACTTCCGGGCTGACATTGATTTCCACATAGCTGATCGTCGTGGTCACGGCTTCGCGAAGCTGGTTCATCATGTTTTCAAACATGGTAAAGGCTTCGGCCTTGTATTCGTTGAGCGGATCACGTTGACCGAAGGCGCGCAGGTTGATGCCTTGACGCAAATGGTCGAGGTTCAGGAGATGTTCTTTCCAATGCTGGTCAAGCAATTGAAGAAGGAAGCTCTTGGCCATGCGGCGGAAAGTTTCCTTGCCGGCAAGGTCGAGCTTGCGGTCCAGCGATTGTCTGGCCATATCTTCGATGCGCAGGCGAACGGTGTCTTCATCGATCCCTTCTTCCTTCGCCCATTCGGCAGCAGGGATAGTAAGATTCAAGATGCGTTGGGTTTCGTGGGTCAGCGTTTCCACATCCCATTGTTCGGGATAGGCACCCGCAGGGCAGGTGCGGAAAACCAGATCGGAAATAACATCGTCACGCATATCGTCCAGAAGGCCATCGAGGTCTTCATCGGCCTCCATAATTTCACGGCGTTGTTCGTAAATCACCTTGCGTTGGTCGTTCATCACGTTGTCGAACTTCAAGAGGTTTTTACGGATTTCAAAGTTTTGCTGTTCCACACGGGCCTGCGCGCGTTCCAGCGCTTTTGACAGCCAGGGGTGGGTGAGGGCTTCGCCATCCTTCAATCCGATGTTGGATTTGAGCAGCATTTCCATTTTATCGGATGCAAAAATACGCATCAGGTCATCTTCCACCGACAAGAAGAAGATGGATGCGCCGGGGTCACCCTGACGGCCCGAACGGCCGCGAAGCTGGTTGTCAATGCGGCGGGATTCGTGACGTTCCGTCCCGATCACATAAAGACCGCCCGCATCCTTCACGATTTGTTCATCGCGCGCGCATTCGGTGCGGATACGTTCGCCGACCTCTTTAATCTGCGCTTCGGTCATATCGGGTGTGATGGCCTGTTCGATCAACATATCGGCATTCCCGCCGAGCTTGATGTCCGTTCCGCGGC
>CAYRDI010000049.1:0-13034 GCA_964423095.1 uncultured Micavibrio sp. | reverse complement strand
CAATCGTCCCAATGTTAACGTGCGGCTTCGTCCGCTCAAACTTTTCCTTAGACATTTACAGTTCCTCTTTGTGGTTAAAAATGCTTCGCGTTTTTAGCCATCGGTCTTACCCAAAAAAGCGCGGACCGCCACGAATAGTAAGCCATTGAGATAGAAAAAGAGCCCCCGAATGTCAACGGGTTTTTTGGACGGGTCGTCAGACCATAAGATCATGATGTTCTTGGTGTTTTCGCAGCCATGACGCCGCATATCCGCAAATAGGCAGTATTTTGAGATTTTCGGTGCGTGCGAAGGCCACAATCCCGTCCATCAGGCGGCCCGCCGTCCCCTGCCCGCGCAGGGCATCGGGCGCGAACACATATTTGATGCGGAGCACCCCGTTTTCTTTCGCACAATCGGCATATGCCAAATGGCCCTGTTCTTCGAGTTCGAACCGGGAAGCCGCATCGTTAAACCGGATATTGTGCGCCATGGGGGTTTTCTCCTTGCCCTCAAGAAAATATTATTCTATGTAAAATACAGTTTCACTACAAAGACTATAAAAGAGTACGCTTATGACAGAAATTTCAAGAGTTTTTGCCGATCCCAAAAGTATTCTTGTGAAAGGCTATCATGCACCGGCCAACAAGGAACACCCCCATCAAAACGATCCTTTTCTGAGCGTCCCCACAGGGGTGCCAGCCGATCGGTATTTTCAAGCGAATTACAGCGGTGATTTTCGTGATCAAATTTCACGCAGCATCAAATATATCACAGAAGAATCACATTTTAAGGGCGCGATTCCGCGTGATCTGGAACGTCTGCTAAATGACAACGTCTATGTGATCGACGGATCACCCAGAATCATGGATGTGCGCAGCCCTGATACCGTCGCCTATTTGATAGACCGGCTGCACGGCAATAAAAAACTGTTCTGCGACCTGACACAAAGAATGGCCCAAATATTTTTGGGAAGCAGCTATACAAGAAACTGGGCCTATTTTGCCGGGGCCGGTGAAGGAAATTTTAACGCGCAAAATCTTCATAAAAACCTGCCGCGCCTATATTCGGCTCTCAGAGACCATCGCTATATTGCCGCCGTCAATGAAGACAACCTGCCTGTTGCCGCCGGTCAAGAGCGGGATCAGCAGCAGCCTTATATTCCTGTTGATTGCGAATCTCATGTTGAAATGGTTTTTGCGCAATCCATCGCCCCCGAAGACCTGCCCGGTATTATTAGCGTTATGAATGACGCAGAAGGATCCGGCTATTTTTCGTACTTTTTAGGGGATAACAGGGACGAATTCACGAAAGATTTCGATGGCATCGCCTATTCGAAAATCGTCCATTTCCGGAACAGGCAAACGAGCGTTTTACCTTTTTTGGAAATCGGCCGTGAGTATGCCAAAAATAACGCCCGTTTTTTGGGAACCATTGGTACGTGCCTTACGGAAGGCTGGCTTGTATGGCCCGAAGCGCAAGTACAACCTTTGGCCAAAAGATTGTCAGGCATATTCACCGGTCTGGTCTTTTCTTCGGCGGAAACAAGGGCAAGAGACCGTGATATCGCCCATCAGGTGCAAGTCTTAAGGGACGCACACCAACCGAACCCGACCCGCCGCGCGGAGCAAGTGCCAAGACTCATAACATAAAAAATGTCCGAAGGTTTTGGAGCGGGTGAAGGGAATCGAACCCTCATAGCCAGCTTGGAAGGCTGGAGCTTTACCACTAAGCTACACCCGCGCTCTTATGGGCATAAATATCGGATAACCCGTTGCGCTGTCAATCGAAATGGAGCGGGCGACGGGGATCGAACCCGCGGCCCTCAGCTTGGGAAGCTGATGCTCTACCACTGAGCTACGCCCGCAATCCGCCGCCTTTTTAGGCTGTCCGGGGATTCCAGTCAATCTACTCGATTACCCGCCAGGCGATTTCAATGCCTCCCGGCGGCTTTCCAAAAGCCCGTGCCGCATTGCCGCCGCGCATGACCACTTCGGAAAATTCGATTTTCCGGCCGTCCTGTAACGTCCAGCCCGAAGACCCCTTGGAAAAGCAGAATTCCCCATCCGCCACGCCGAAAATACCATCGGCCACACGGGCAGCCATCGCGCGGCCATTTACATCCAGCGTCACATGGCGGCCGTTGAGTTTTGCCAGATCGGCGGGGTCGACTGAACATTTCATGTTGCCGTAACCATCCGTATAACAGACCGCGTTTTTGGGGTAATCCGGCACGGCATCACGAATATCATCGCCCAGATTGGAATAATCGCCGTGCGCGATCAAACCGAACGCCGGGGGAAAAATATCGCGGGAACGGAATTGCGATCCCGCCTTGTCACAGCGGATTTCGCGAATTTCTTCCGCACCATCCTTAATAAAAGAAAGAGAGTAGCCGGAATTCACCGCCACGATTTCAACACCGTTATAAAGACGGGCATAGGCGAGGCCTTCTCCTGAGTTTTTAACACGCGGGGTCAGATCATCTTTTCGCGGGGCGGTGTTCACATAGAATTTCTGGCCCGCGCCCAGTTTCGAATTCATGGCCGTTTGCGCGAGCACAAAGCCCGTTGCCACGGTATCGAAGGCAGGCACGGCAAACGCACTGATCGAAACATTTTTATCACGCAATTCATAGTACAGTTTTTGCGTGACTTCCGCGAACGCCAGATCATGCAAATCACCGTAATCCGCAATCACGTAAACCAGAAAATCTTTCATCATCGCACCTCTATTCTATGGGCAGGAATTCCAGCCCGTTTTGTACCAAGTCCTCGATCAATTCAATCGTGATGTCTACAATTTCGGCCTGGTCGTGAGCCAGGATCACATTCACACTGTCCGGTGCTGCAAGGCCGGGGTCTTCAAGTGCCTTTGCCTTTAAATCCCCTACGGATTTAAAAGGCCATTTGCCCAGATGGCGCGCGGTGAGCATCCAGTCACAATTCGAAAAGGTGTAAAGACAATCACGCGCAGAGGCCAGTTCGCCACGGCTATACCAGCCTTGCGTGACATTTTTAAAAGGTTGCGTAAAGCCGGCGCTGGCCAGATAGCGTTGCAGGCGGTCGCGCTTTTCAAAGGCGGATGGGTCGGGCCGATCCATCGATTGCACATTCAAACCTTGTGCAAAAGTGCGCAACAACTCCCGCCTGTCTTCTTCGTCATACGCATCGTAATCAACCACCCACGCCGCCGACCCACGATCCAGTTGCGGGAAGCGAAAATATTTTCCCCTCCGCGATACCTGCGCCGCCGCATGGACTTGATCCAGCAATTTTTCGGTACGATCTATTTCATCAACCACCCACGCAAAATCCTTCTGGCTGCTGCGCTGATGTGAATAGGCATGGTTGCCCAGAACGAACCCCTTTTGCAGGGCACGGATGGCATCCGGGGCATCTTCTTCCAGATGGTCGCCGCGGCAAAAAAACAGGGCCGGTATTTTACGATCCGCCAGATAATCCACCAGATCGTTCATCCGGTGGGAGGGAGAATCATCGATGGTCAGGTAGGCTTTTGATCTCAACATACTTAAACTCACTCACTTGAAAGTCGGGACAGACCCAGAATTGGCAAATTCGGCTCTTTGCAATAAAATACGGGCGTGGACGACAGGCTTTCCACCACCACGGGCACCATGTTCTGGACGAAAAATGCCCGGAAAGACACCATGTCAATCTTCGATCCTGTCACCCATTCATCCATCAAACCGCCGGTCAGATAAACACCGCCATAAGCCCCTGCAACGGACACAAGAACATTGCAATAAAGCCCGAAAAATTCCCAAAAATACCGGACGGCCTCTTTCTCCCCGAATAAGGGTAAAAGGCTCTGAACGCCGTATCCCGATACGATGTCTTCAAAAATAAAATCACGGTTTTGGGCATTTTTTTTCCGCAGGGTATTTATCACATCCTGCTGTTCCGCCGTAACGCCAAAGGCAGCCATGTGGCCACCGTGGCTACGCTGGACAAACGGCAAATGGCCCGGTCTTTCAAACAAAAATGCATGCCCGATGCCCGTACCGACCCCCACCAACAATTTCGGCGGATGATCGAAATGCGGTTTGGTGTCCGCGGCCGGAAGTAAAAGATCAACCTGTGTTTCCTTTAGTGCAGACAGGCCATAGGCTGCCGCTTCCAGATCGTTCAACACGATGAGCTTTTTTAATGAAAACTCCCTGCGCAATTTTTCAAGATCGATAACCCAATGGCTTTTTTCACCGAACCGCCTGTCTTCAATCATGCCATCCCGCGGATGGATGGCGGCCGCCAGATAGAATTCCGTCATATCGGGCGCAAATTCCCGCAAAACATCCTCTATGGCGTGATAGCCTTCGATTTTATATTTGCGCACGGACGAAGGGTCCGTCGCCTTTGCCAGACGAAGATGCGTCCCGCCCAGATCCGCCAGAACGATGGTCAATGCAATACCCCTTCCTGATGCCGCGTATCGTGCGTGTCGCCAAACGGGTCTTTGTGGATGATGATTTCCGCATATGGATAATCCGCCAGAATGTCATGTTCCAGCGCACGGGTTAGATCATGCGCCTGCTTTAACGGCAACGCGGGATCGATTTCCACATCGAACGTGATGTGAATGATCATACCGCTTTTGCGGGTGCGCAGATCATGAAATCCCAGAATATCCGGATGGCGTTTGATAATCTCCTTAATCCGCGTGCGCACGGCTTCGGGCAGTTCCTTGTCCATCAGCATATCGGTGGCTTCGAGCGCAATTTTGCGCGCTGTCCAGCCAAAATAGCCCGCAATCAGAAACGCACAGAACGGGTCAACCCAACCAGGGCCGTTCCAATAGCTGATCAGCAAGGAGGCAATGACCGTAGCATTTAGCGCAATATCGGTTTTGTAGTGCGCCCGGTCTGCCGACACGGCGAGTGAGGGAGCATGGCGCAGGCAATAGCTTTGCACCCCCACAAGAATAAGCGATAAAACAATTGTGACCGAAGCCACAACAATGCCCGTCATGTGATGGGTCACCATTTGCGGTTCGGCAATCCTGCGCAGACCCTCGAACAAAAGGAATATGCCCGCCCCCGCCATAAAGGCCGCCTGAAACAGCGAGGCGATCCCTTCCATCTTGCCATGGCCGTGCCGGTGCGACCGATCCGCGGGGCGCAGGGAATAATGGAGAGCGGCAAAAAGCATCAAGGAACTCGCCGCATCGGTGAGCGAATCCGTCAAGGTCGCCAATATTGCCGCAGAACCCGATATATAATACGCATAGCCCTTGATCCCGATCAGGGTCAATACGGTCACAACTGCCCATATCGAAGCGGTCAACGCGTAATGCGGTTTTATGTCGGCGGCCGGTCGAGTCTCATCCATGGCCACAACGTACAGGCAAAGAACGCGCACCTGCAAGGGGCGAACGGATAATCCATTCACCGGTTTTGGAAAAAGCGGAACGGACGCTATTCAGGGCGGGGCCCGCATGGTATGGTCCTTGCATTGTCCAAGACAGGTCTTTTGCCGCCCCCGCGTATTCTGGGTATAATTCAAATTATTACAATAACTTACGGGATAGCATGAAATATTCCAAGACATCCATTGCCGGCGCGACTGTCGGTTTTTTGTTGATCATCAGCGCGATCCTGCTCGGCACCCGCAATGTCGGCGGCTTCCTGAGCATCGAGGGTCTGATGATTGTCATCGGCGGCTCCCTCGCCGTTGCCTTCATGAGTTTTGAATCGAACTATGTGATGGACGCCCTGCGCTCCATCGGCTTGATGTTTCAAAAGGCCGAAGCGACCCATGACAGCCTGCAAAAAGATCTGGTGGAAATCATCAACTGGGCCCGGATCGTGAAGGAAAAGGGATTGCTGGGGCTGGAAATGGAAACCGGCAAACGCATTTACGATCCGTTTGTAAAATACGGACTGGACATGGTCGTGTCCAACTATTCTCCCGAAGAAGTACGCGGCATGATGGATACGGCCGCGGATGCGCTGTATGAACGCTCGACCATTCCCTCCCGCGTGTTGATGGCGATGGCGAGCCACGCGCCCGCGTTCGGCATGGTGGGCACATTGGTTGGAATGGTTATTATGCTGGGCGATATGTCTGGCGATATGTCGGGCGTGGCCGCGGGGCTTGCCATATCCTTGCTCGCCACATTGTACGGCGTCGTTACGGCCCGGATGGTCTACATGCCCGCTGCATCGAAACTACAACAAAAACAGGAAGCCTTGCGGTTCCGCAACCAGTTGATCACCGAAGGCATGGTGCTGCTCGTCGGCAACAAATCGCCGCGCTATATCCAGGACAGGCTGAACAGCTTCCTGCGGTTTGAAAGCCATTACGATATCGACAAGCGTTACAGGGAAGTCACAATTTGAGCGGCTATCACAGAAACAGGCGACGCAGTCAGGAAGAATCGCATATCGATGATTGGCTGATGACCTATGCCGATATGATCACATTGCTGATGTGTTTCTTTGCCGTCTTTTTGGCCATCGCCGTTCCCGATACGGCAAAATTCCAAGAAGCCCGCGAAAAGGTGACCGAACAATTTGCCGGCGGTGATAAAACCCAATTAAAAGGCCAATATAAGCTGCCTGCCGTTCCGTTCGACAATCCCCCGCCCACCGCCGAATTACCGTTCGAAGCCCTGCCCTCTATCGTCGATCGCTTTCATAAAGACGACAATGTCGAAATCGAAAAAGGCGATCGCATCACCACCATCGAAATGAACAGCGCGCCCTTTTTTGCGATTGGCGCCGCAGAGCTGAGCCCCGAAGGCTTGCAGGTTTTAAAAGACCTCGAACCCGCCATTCTGTCCGATGAATACAAGGATTACACTATTTCGGTGGAAGGTTATACGGACGATTCTCCGATCAAAACGGCGCAATTCCCCTCCAACTGGGAATTATCCACCGCCCGTGCGGCGGCAGTTGTCCGGTCCCTGATCGACCTTGGCATCCCCGCCGACCGGTTGCGCGCCGTGGGTTTTGCCCAGACGCAGCCCAAGGTGCCCAACCGCGACGATGCTGGCAAAATAATCCCTGAAAACCAGGCACAAAACCGCCGTGTCGTGATACGGCTTGAGAAAATTGTAAAACAGAAATAAGTTTGACCTTCCTTGATGGTTTGTAGAGGGGTCGAAAATCCAAAGGGAGACGTACCGATATGTCACAATTGTTCCGCCGCAAACTCGTCAATGCCGATCTGGAAGATTCAGGCCTCAAGAAATGCTTGTCAGCGTTTGATCTGACGCTGCTCGGCGTCGGTGCCATCATCGGTACGGGAATTTTCGTTTTAACCGGCCATGCCGCCGCCGAACAATCCGGCCCCGCCGTCGTCCTTTCCTTTATTGTTGCGGGCATCGCCTGTACCTTTGCCGCGCTCGCCTATGCCGAACTGGCCGCCAGCGTTGGCGGTTGCGGATCGGCCTATGGTTATTCCTATGCGGCCTTTGGCGAATTGGTCGCCTGGATCATCGGTTGGGATCTGATCCTCGAATATGGTGTGTCCGTTGCCGCCGTTGCCGTGGGGTGGAGCGGGTATTTCAACAATGCGCTCACCGCCATCGGTGTCCCTCTGCCCGAATATTTGATGCGCGGGCCGTTTGCGGAAGATCCGGGATTGGTCAATCTACCTGCCGCCGCGATTATCCTGATCCTCATGGGCCTATTGATTGCGGGCGTGAAGGAAAGCGCGAAGCTGAACGCCGCGATGGTCTTTGTCAAAGTCCTGACCATCTGCGTGTTTGTCGGTGTTGCCGTCTTTCATATCCATCCGGAAAACTGGAACCCCTTCATGCCCTTCGGCTGGTTCGGCCACAATGCGGATGGGCACCCGATCGGCATCCTTGCGGGTGCCAGCATCGTATTCTTTGCCTATGTCGGGTTCGATGCGGTGTCCACCGCCGTAGAAGAAGCACGCGATCCGCGCAAAGATGTGCCGATCGGCATTCTGGGCTCGCTGGTTTTCTGTACGGTGATTTACATTATCGTCTCCGCCCTGCTTACCGGCGTGGTATCCTATACCGACTTAAACGTCCCATCCCCGGTTGCGCATGCGTTGCAACTGATCGGGCTGGACTGGGCCTCGGCATTGGTGGCCACGGGCGTGATCACCGGCCTGACCACCGTGATGCTGGTGCTGTATTACGCGTTGACCCGCGTCATTCTCGGCATTTCGCGTGACGGGTTGATCTCCCCGTTTTTTGCAAAGGTCAGCGAAAAAACCAAAACACCCGTGCGCACAACCGTTATTTGCGGAATTCTGATGGCGGCGATGGCTGGCTTCGTGCCGTTCGGCGCACTGGCGGAACTCGTCAATATCGGAACGCTGGCGGCGTTCGTCCTTGTCTGCGGCGGGGTGATATTCTTGCGTAAACTCCACCCCGAAATGCCGCGGCCGTTCAAAATGCCGTTCGGTATTTTGCTGCCTGTGCTCGGCGTCCTTTCTTGCGGTGCATTAATTGCGTTTTTGCCGTGGGAAACGCACGTTCGTTTCGTGGTCTGGCTCGCTGCCGGATTGGTTGTTTACTTCTGGTACGGAATACGCCATAGCAAAATCCGGACATGACGGATTATCTCACAGCACTGTTTTTGGGCTTCGTCGAAGGGTTGACCGAGTTTTTGCCGGTTTCTTCGACGGGGCACCTTATCCTTCTCGTGGATGGCCTGCATTTCCGCGCCCCACCGGGGCATGTGTTCGAAGTCATCATCCAGATCGGCGCAATTCTGGCCGTCATGGTGCTCTACCGCCAAAAAATATTCCAGACACTCAAAGGCCTGCACAACGACCCCGTGGCACAGAAATTCGCGATGAATATCATTGTCGGCACCATTCCCGCCGTTATTCTTGGCGCGCTTTTGCATGATTTTATCAAGACCGTCCTGTATAGCCCGCTGATTATCGCCATCACGCTGATCCTCGGCGGGCTGGTCATTCTGTTCTTTGAAAAGAAGTTCAAAGAACCCAAAGTTCCGGATGTCGATCACATTTCCTTAAAACAGGCGTTCTTGATCGGCTGCTGCCAGTCTGTGGCCCTGATCCCCGGTGTTTCACGCTCCGGTGCCACGATCATGGGATCTCTGGGGCTCGGCCTTTCCCGCGTGGCCGCCACGGAGTTCTCGTTCTTCCTTGCCATTCCCGTGATGTTTCTGGCCGTCGGTTATGACATTTACAAAAATTTCGATGCCGTGCGCTCCTTTGACAACGCCGGCCTGATCCTGACCGGTTTGCTGGCCTCGTTCATCACGGCGTTGTTTGTCATCAGAACCGTGCTCGGCTTTGTCTCGCGTCACGGTTTCACACCCTTCGCGTGGTACCGGATCGCGTTGGGGATCGCCGCGTTTTTCATATTTTCCTAAGCTGGACAAAGACCGCTCTTCCCCGTATCTTTTAACATCGTCAAAAAGAAGAATACCGGGAGAGTCATGACCCAAAGTTCCGAACAGCACAGTACCGCTTCCGATTCCCATTCTTCCCATCATCACGATCACGGCCACCATGGCGGGCACATGACGCCCTCCCATTTCCGTACCCTATTGCTTGGGTGTATCGGCGTCGTTTATGGCGACATCGGAACCAGCCCGCTTTACGCGTTCCGCGAAGCCGCCCATCACATTGCCGAAGACGGCGTGACGAACAGCGAAGTGCTCGGCATCCTCTCGCTCATCCTGTATTCGTTGACGCTGATTGTCACCGTCAAATACATCCTGTTCCTTCTCCATGCGGACAACCGCGGCGAAGGCGGGATTCTCTCCCTCATGGCACTGACGCAAAAAACCATCGGCCGCAAAATGGGGATCGTTTTTTTTGCCGGCATTACAGGTGCCGCGTTGTTTTTTGGCGAAGCGTCCGTTACGCCCGCCATCTCCATCCTTTCGGCGGTCGAAGGAACAAAACTGATCGCGCCGGGATTTGATAAATTCGTGATCCCGATCTCCATGGGGATCATTATTTTTATTTTCAGCGTGCAGCAGCACGGCACAGGACGTATTTCAAAATTCTTCGGACCCATCACCATGATCTGGTTTCTGGCCATGGCGGTCGGCGGACTCAGCTGGATTGCCAAGGAACCATCCGTTCTTTACGCGTTCAATCCCTATTACGCCGTCCACTTCCTCTTCAATCACGGGTTTTTGAGCTTTGTCGTCCTTGGCTCCGTCTTCCTTGCGGTTACGGGGTCCGAAGCATTGTATTCCGACCTCGGCCATTTTGGCCGCAAACCTATACAGGTCGCCTGGCTTTATTTTGTCTTTCCCTGCCTCGCCCTGAACTATCTGGGCCAGGGTGCCTTGCAAATGACGCTTGGAAGCAACAAGCAGGAAAACCTTTTCTTCCTTCTTTATCCCGAATGGGCATTGATCCCCATGGTTATCCTTGCCACGCTGGCAACGATCATCGCATCGCAAGCCGTTATCACGGGGGCTTATTCCGTTGCACGGCAGGCCATCCAGCTCGGCCTTCTGCCGCGCATGGAAATCCGCCATACGTCCGAAAAACAGGAAGGGCAAATCTACATGCCCAAAATCAATACATTCCTGCTTTACAGCGTTCTTTTCCTAATCGTCGTATTCGGAAGCTCCAGCAAGCTCGCCTCCGCCTATGGCATCGCCGTTACAGGTACCTTCGTCTGTTCATCAATCGTGGCCTTTTTCTATCTCGCCAAGGTACGCCAGAAAGGTTACGGGTTCGCCGCCGCGATCATTGCGCCCTTTATCCTCACCGAACTGGTCTTCCTGTCTTCAAATCTTTTGAAACTTTTCGATGGCGGCTTTGTGCCGTTGCTCTTTGGTCTCTACTTCATCCTTCTGATCATTACATGGGTCAAAGGCACGAAGTACTTGATTACCAAATCGCAGGCGCATGCAATCTCTCTCGTCGATGTTGCAGAAATGCTGGAACGCGATCCGCCGCATATGGTGGATGGCACGGCCATTTTCCTGACCAGCGATCCGGACCACGCCCCTGAAACGATGATGCAGAATTTAAAACACAATCAGGTCATGCACAGAAAGAACGTCATTCTGACGATAACGGTCGCCCAGATTCCACGCGTGCCGATCGAACAGCGCGTATCTGTGGAACCGGTCAACCCCCATATGATGAAGGTAGAAATCCATTTTGGATTCATGGAAACGCCAAATGTTCCGGCGGCGCTATACCGCGCGCGCGCGCTTGGCTATGACATCGATGTTGAAAACGCGTCCTTCTTCCTCGGCCACCGGAAAATTATCGCAGATGCGCGGTTCGGATTGCCCGCCTGGCAGGATGATATTTATGTCGCCATGACCAAAATGGCGATCGATGCCACGGACTTCTTCCGTATTCCGCCGGCGCAAGTGGTCGAAATCGGCACACGTCAGGTGATTTAGCAACCACATGACGGCCCGCAGCGCGCGGTTTGTTTAAAATGCTAAAAGCAAGGAAATATGGTGGTGGGGAGAGTCGGCTACAAGTTTTATCTGCTGACTGCCCATAGAATATTTTAAACAATCAGGTTACCCGACGCCACCAATGCCGCTTCATCGGTCAAGCCGACGACTCCCTTGATGGTCGCAAACTGGACAAAGCTGTTCGCCCCGCCATCCGCATCGACTTTGAGAATACTATCCGTACCGCTCGTCGTGATCTGCACGAAATCCGTGATCGCTTTTGTTAACGGATCATACCCAATCAGAAGATCATGAATGTTGATTTTATCGCTTTGGGCCAAGCCAAAATCGTTGATCACATCAATACCGCTATAGGCGGAAGCCTTCATGAACATAAAGCTATCTGCGCCGGCTCCGCCCCAAATATTATCAACCCCGCTGTCACCATAAATAACATCGTTTCCGTTATCACCATACAGGCTGTCATTCCCCGCACCACCGTATACGGTATCATTGCCATCGCCGCCTTTAAGGATATTGGCACCTGTGTTGCCGGTGATCGTATTGGCGAGCGTATTTCCTGTTCCGTTGATCGCGGAGCTTCCCGTAAGCGTCAGATTTTCAACATTCGCCGCCAAAGTATAGGTCACGGAAGATTGAACCGTATCGGTTCCGGCATTTGCGGATTCCGTGACGACATCACCGACATTGTCAACGATATATGTATCATTCCCTGTACCACCGATTAATTTATCGGCCCCGGCACCGCCGTTGAGCGTATTGTCCCCGCTGTTGCCCGTGATTGTGTTGACCAGGGTATTTCCCGTACCGTTGATGGCAGAGGTTCCCGTCAACACCAGATTTTCGACGTTGGCAGACAGGGTATAAGTTACGGAAGATTGAACCGTATCCGTTCCGGCACTTGCAGTTTCCGTGACGACATCGCCGACATTGTCAACAATGTAAGTGTCATTTCCTTTGCCGCCGATCATTGTGTCGGCTCCCGAACCGCCACTCAGAATGTTATTGCCTGTATTGCCAGTGATAGTGTTGTTCAGCGTATTGCCCGTTCCATTAATCGCAGCCGTGCCCGTCAGTGTTAGATTCTCGACATTGGCGGACAGGGTGTAGGTCACGGAAGATTGAACCGTATCCGTTCCTTCGTTGGCAAGTTCCGTGACAACATCACCGACGTTGTCAACAATATAAATATCATTGCCAAGGCCGCCGATCAGCGTATCTAAGCCGCTGCCACCGTTCAAAGTATCGTCTCCCGCACCGCCAAAAATAGTGTCTGCACCGGCATATCCCTTTAACGCATCATTGCCGGAGGTGCCATTCAGGGTGAAAGATTGCGCCAAAACATTTAGGGTCGTTCCATTCGAAAACTGAAAGTTTTCTATTGCGCCTGTTCCCACAAAGAAATTTTGTATAACAGCGGTCTTTATACCAGAAAAATAAATGTTCAAATCACCTATATTCACGGAATCCTGTGCAAGTGTCATGGCGGATTGATTTAATCCCGTGCCAAACGAAATCCAGTCAATTCCAGAAGCATCAATGATTGTGTCCAGACCACTGTTGGAAGAAATGATATATGTGTCGTTTCCGGCCCCGCCATTCAAAACATCATCGCCCAAACCGCCATCGATAAAATCATTACCCGCTCCCCCGTCTAAAAAGTCATTACCATCCCATCCAT
>CAYRDI010000048.1:0-13274 GCA_964423095.1 uncultured Micavibrio sp. | reverse complement strand
CTTCGGGCTCCCTATTTCCCGATATAAGCCTTGCCTCATAAGGGGCGTGCGCGGTATGTCTTTTCCATGCAGAACATGCCGATCCCGCAACGCCCATCCTATCTGGATTCTCTGAATCCCGCCCAAAGACAGGCGGTGGAAACGACCGAAGGGCCGGTGCTGGTTTTGGCTGGTGCGGGCACGGGAAAAACGCGGGTGCTTACCGCGCGCCTTGCCCATTTGTTGCAGACTGGGCGGGCTTTTCCGGGACAAATTCTTTCCGTGACCTTTACAAACAAAGCCGCGCAGGAAATGAAAAATCGTGTCTCGGCCCTGCTCGATGGCACGCCGGTGGAGGGCTGGTGGCTCGGCACGTTCCATGCGCTGGCCGCACGGATGCTCCGCCGCCATGCAGACCTTGTGGGTCTGTCATCGTCCTTCACAATTTTGGATCAGGATGACCAGGTGCGCCTTGTCAAACAATTGATGGAAGCGGACCACATCGATACTAAAAAATGGCCGCCGAAATTGATCGCCGATAAAATCGGCGGCTGGAAAGATAAGGGACTATCGCCATCCGATGTGCCTCCGCATGAAGGCGGTGATCTGGCAAACGGAAAACTTCATTCTCTTTACATGCAATATCAGCAACGCTTGCGGACATTGAACGCGGCGGACTTTGGTGATTTGCTTTTGCATATGATCTCCATTTTTAAAAACCCCCAACACGCCGATATTCTGGCCGACTATCATCGCCGTTTCCGTTATCTTCTGGTCGATGAATATCAGGACACGAACGTGGCGCAATATCTATGGCTGCGATTGCTTGCGAAAGGATCGGGGAATATTTGCTGCGTCGGGGATGATGACCAGTCGATCTATGGCTGGCGCGGTGCGGAGGTCGATAACATTCTGCGTTTTGAAAAGGATTTTCCGGGTGCCGCCGTTATCCGGCTTGAAGAAAATTACCGCTCTACGGGGCATATTCTGGCAGCGGCAAATGCCGTCATTGCGCACAATGAAGGACGACTCGGAAAGGAATTGTTTACCAGCATCGGTGCGGGTGAAAAAATTACCGTCAAGGGTCTTTGGGATGGCGAAGCGGAGGCGCGCTGGGTTGGTGAAGAAATCGAATCCCTGCAAAACAAAAAATACGGGTTGGAGGACATCGCGGTTTTGGTGCGCGCGGGATTCCAGACACGCGAATTTGAAGAACGATTTATCCAGCTGGGTCTGCCGTACCGCGTGATTGGCGGTCCGCGCTTTTACGAGCGTGCGGAAATCCGCGATGCGCTCGCCTACCTGCGCGTGATCTGGCAAAAGGATGACGATCTCGCACTGGAACGGATTATCAACACGCCCAAACGCGGGATCGGCGATGCGACGGTGCAGACATTGTATGCCCATGCGCGGGCGAAGGGGATCAGCCTTTACAGCGCGTTGATCGATCTGACGCAGACCGAAGAATTCAAACCCAAGGCACGCGCGACATTGATGAAGCTGGTCGATGATTTTGAACGCTGGCGCGGGTTGATGGAAAATACCCACCACGCCACGCTGGCAGGAACGGTACTGGATGAAAGCGGCTACACCGATATGTGGAAGGCCGATAAATCGCCCGATGCCCCCGGGCGGCTCGAAAACTTAAAAGAACTTGTTTCCGGCATGGAAGAATTTGAAAATCTGCCCGCTTTTTTGGAACATGTTTCGCTGGTCATGGAAAACCAGAACAATACCACCTGCGAACAAATCACCATCATGACCCTGCATGGTGCCAAGGGACTCGAATTTAAAATTGTTTTCCTTCCGGGGTGGGAAGAAGGGTTGTTTCCATCCCAGCGCAGCATGGATGAAAACGGCATCAAGGGATTAGAAGAGGAACGAAGACTGGCTTATGTCGGTATCACGCGCGCACGCGAACGGTCTTATATTTCGTATGTTGGAAACCGCCGGATGTATGGAAGCTGGATCAACGCGATTCCATCACGCTTTGTCGATGAATTGCCCGAAGACCACATTGAAACGCATTCTGATCTTGGTTCATATGGACAGGCAGGAAGGTCACAGCACTGGGATTCTTCGGGTTTCGATCAAAAAATCCTCATTCGCCGTGATGCCGTTCCGACGTCTGCCGCTTCATCCGGGTTAAGCACAAACGGTTTTGCGCGCGGGGATAAGGTCTTTCATGAAAAGTTCGGATCGGGAACCATTATCCATGTCGATGGTGCAAAGCTCGACATCGTTTTTGCCAAAGGTGGAACGAAGCGTGTGATGGATTCTTTTGTCCGAAAGGAAGAAGATTAAGGTGTTTTTTTCGTGGGGGCCGTTTTTGTTTGTGGCTTCAAAACACCGGTCTTCAAATCATTGGGCAAAGGATAATCTTCCAGTTGTCCCGCCGCCATAACGGCCTCGCCCAACATCGCCGACACCAGGATAACATATCCGCCTTTTTCCTTACCGCCCTGCGGCACCGGAACATCTATATCGATGGTGCGGACCGTGCCGTGCCATTTTGCCACATGCCGGACGTTCTGGATGACGTTGCTGAAACGTAAAACGCGACCCTTGTTCAAACCCACGTTTATTTTTTCGATATGCACGCCTTTATAGCGAATCAACCATGCACTCGCGTTGATGTTGAATTTTTCAACTTTGGGATCCTGCGGGAAATGGACGGTGATCGTGTCTTTGTCCTTCCATTCCATGTAAACTTCCAGCGTATTGTTTTTGAATTTGTAATGATATGCTTCCAGCAATTTGTGGAAATAGCTTAGGGAGCTAACACCAACTTCGTCGTACCCGCTTAACATGAATGTAGGGAGTGAGAGGGTGACATCCTGCGTTACATGCGTGGATTTATAGGCCCATTGGCGGAACAGGCACGGGTCCATCGGGGCGTTTTCGTTGACCGGCGTCTTTTTCAACCCGTCCTTGATGATACAGGAGAGCGCAATGACCTGTTTGTCCGCCATGGCATCATAGAGCATCCGGTCGGCAAAGATACAGGCACTGCAATCCCGTGTGGTAAAGAGCTCGATGACAATCGGCGTATCCGTTTTGCCCGAGGCCTGCATTTTATATTCAAGGTCCTTTTCGGCCTTGATCTTGCTTTCGGCATCGAAAACCTGATCCTTCACCGTGTCCTGCGCAAGGGCGGTTCCCGCCACGATAAAAACGGCAAGACCCACGGCTATCCCGCGTAAAATGAAAGATTTGTGTATGGTGAAAAAACTCATTGTTTTATTGTGACAGAAAACAGGCTAAAAATCATTTTTTAACCTTATCGGGCCGAAGCGCCTTTGCATAGTTGAAATGGAAATGACGACAAAAAATCCCAAAATGGCGTGTCTTTTCGGCGGTACCGGCTTTATCGGCCGGCAAATAACCCGCTTGCTGGCAAAACATGGGTATCTGGTCAAGGTGGCAACACGGGTGCCCGAACGGGCCTATTTCCTCAAAACGGCGGGAAATGTGGGGCAGATCGTCCCGTTTGCCTGCGATTATAAAAACGACCAAAACCTGCGGGAGGCTGTTTCCGGGTGCGATCTGGTCATAAATTGTATCGGCATTCTTTATCAACGCAAAAAGAACGGTTTTGCCGCGATCCATACCGAATTGCCGCGCGCAATTGCCAAGGCGTGCAAGGCCGAGAATGTGGGTCGCTTCGTTCATATTTCCGCCTTGGGATGCGACCACACGGATTCAAAATACGGAAAATCAAAATATGCCGGCGAACAGGCGGTTCATGAAAATTATCCGACCGCCACGATTGTACGTCCCAGTGTGGTATTCGGGGTCGAAGATTCCTTCTTGAACAAATTTGCAAAAATGTCCGTGGTGATGCCGTTTTTGCCGCTGATTGGCGGCGGGATGACGAAATTCCAGCCCGTCTATGTCGGCGATGTGGCACAGGCGGTTCTGGCCTGTGCCGAAAATCCGCAGACGGCGGGGCGTACGTACGAATTGGGCGGCCCGGAAATTCTGACTTTCCGTGAAATCCTAACCCGGCTGGGCGAAGAAACGGGGCGTAAAAAATGCCTGGTATCCCTTCCCTGGCCGGTGGCATACCTTAAGGGCTGTGTTCTGGGTCTGCTGCCCGCCCCGCTGCTGACGGCGGATCAGGTCGTTTCCTTGAAAACGGACAATACGGTGGCGCGAGATGCCCTGACTCTGGCTGATCTGGGGATAGCGGCAACACGGATGGATAGCGTCGTTCCGGGTTATCTTGCGCGGTATCGTCCCGGCGGCCGTTTCGGGAACAAGAAAAGGGCATAAAATTGCCGCGATAACGCGGTTTCTTTGCTATAGGTAAATGACATGTTTGCAAAATCGATTTTTTCTTTGGCTTTGGTTGCCGCTCTAACCTTTTCTTTTCCCGCGCAGGCGGAAAAGAAACTGGGGATTGCCGCCGTCGTCAACGACGATGCGGTTTCGATGGCGGATGTGAATGACCGGATCAAACTGGTTTTGATCTCGTCAGGCCTTCAGGACAATCCGGACATTCGTGCGAAAATCACGCCGCAGGTTCTCGATGGCTTGATCGAAGAGCAACTGAAACTTCAGGAGGCGCATCGCAACAAACTTGATGTCAGCGATGAAGAAGTAAAAGACGGTTTGGGCCTTGTCGCCAAACAAAACAATTTTACGCCGGAACAATTTTTGTCGATCATGAAAAAACAGGGGATACCGGAACAAACCCTGCTTCATCAGATCAAAGCGCAGCTTGCCTGGAACAAGGTTGTAAAGGAAACCTTGCGCCGTCAGGTGGATGTCAGTGAAACCGATGTCGATAACCGTATCCAGAGGTTGAAAGGCAAAATAGGGCAGACGGAATATCTGGTCTCCGAAATTTTCCTTCCCTTCGATAATTCCAAAAGGGCGTCAGAGCTTTCGCAGTTCGCCCAACGTATGGCAACGGAACTGCAGGCCAAACGCGCCCCCTTCGGGCCCGTCGCCGCACAGTTTTCAAAAGCGGCCGGTGCAGAAAAAGGCGGAACGCTGGGATGGATTCAAGAAGGGTTTCTGCCACCCGACCTGAATAAGGCTTTGCTGTCTTTGGATGAAGGACAGGTTAGCAACCCGATCAAAACGACAGAAGGTATCTATATCCTGAACCTGCAAAAAAAACGCACGTTGACCGAAGACGCGATTCCGCCGCGGGACGATGTCACAAACGACATCGGTTTTGAACGTCTGGACCGTGTCCAACAGCGCGCGTTGCTTGACCTGAAATCGGCGGCCTTCATTGACAGACGTATCTGAGATCGACTCGCTGCCACCTCTGCGGGATGTGATCCGCGATCATGGCTTGCGGGCGGAAAAATCGCTGGGGCAGAATTTCCTGCTGGACCTGAATCTTACAAAAAAAATCGCACGGGCGGCAAAATCGTGCAATACAGGCACCGTTTTTGAAATCGGCCCCGGCCCCGGCGGACTGACGCGCGCATTGTTGTCCTGCGGCGCGCAAAAGATGGTGGCGATCGAATATGACGCCCGCGCGGTTGCGGCTTTGCAAGATCTTGTTACCGCATCGAAAGGTGCATTATGTGTGGTTCAGGCGGATGCCCTGAAAACACCCATTCAATCACTTATCGCGGATATGCAACTCCCCGCGCCTTACACGATCGTTGCCAATTTGCCCTATAACATTGCCACGCCTTTGTTGACCGGATGGCTGGAAGATCTTTGGAAGGATGGAAATGCGTATGCCGAATTGGTTTTGATGTTCCAAAAAGAAGTCGCGCAACGAATCGTGGCGCGCGAACAAACCAAATCCTACGGACGGCTGGCGATTCTCTCGCAATGGCTTTGCGATGCGCGTATTTTGTTCGATGTTCCGGCCGCCGCCTTTACACCGCCGCCAAAGGTGACATCCTCCATTGTCCGGCTTGTGCCAAAAGGAAATCGTAGGGACGATATTGATTTTTCGGTCATGGAAAAAATAACGGCCGCCGCGTTCGGACAGCGGCGAAAAATGATCCGTGGTTCCTTGAAAACCTATATGCCCTATATTCAAAAACTGGGATTGCGTGAGGATGCGCGCGCCGAAGAGCTGGACGTTACATCCTTTGAAAAGTTGGCGGTGGCGGTGACTAAAGACCCTCTTTAAGCCCGCGGACGAAATCGGACAGTCCTGCGATCCGGTGGCGTTTCAACCGCTCCGCATCCAGAATCAGTTGCGCCTGACGAATGGCCAGTTCGACATTGTTGTTAATCAATACGTAGTCATACTCCGAATAATGGGTCATTTCATCCGAGGCTTTTTCCATGCGGTGGCGGATCGTTTCCTCGGGGTCTTGTGCGCGGCTTCGCAAACGGCGTTCCAGTTCCTTTGCACTGGGGGGCAGGATGAATAGGGTCACAAGATCATCCCGCGCGATTTCGCGCAGTTGCTGCGTTCCCTGCCAGTCGATGTCGAAAATGACATCGTTGCCGCGGGCAAGGGCTTCTTCTACCGGTTGTCTGGGCGTACCGTAATAATTTTTAAAAACCTTGGCGTGTTCCAGCATTTCGCCGTTATCCACCATGGCGTTGAATTGCGGAATATCGACAAAATAATAATCCTGTCCGTCCACCTCTCCCGGGCGGCGCGGACGGGTGGTGGCGGAAATCGAAAGTTCCAAATCCGGATTGTTATCCAGAAGCGCGCGGGTGATGGTGGTCTTTCCTGCACCCGAAGGGGAGGAAAGCACAAACATCAAACCGCGCCGCTGTAGAAAACTATCCATGGGACCGATACGCCTTTATAAATTTTTTCTATTCTAGCCGCCCGGTCGTGCTGTGCAAAGCCCGGATTTGTTTTTTTATACGTCAATGCTAAGGTGAGGGGATGAAAAATCCCCGTTCCATTCTGATTACCGGTGCCTCGAGCGGCATTGGCGAGGCACTGGCCCTTTATTACGCTGCACCGGGCGTTTTTCTGGCCCTGTCCGGCCAGAACGAAGAACGTCTGGCCAATATTGCCACGCGCTGCGAACAAAAGGGCGCCAGTGTTGATCAGGCCGTGATGGATGTGGGCGACCGTGCGGCCATGGATGACTGGGTAACGGAGGTGGATTCGATGCACCCCCTGGATCTGGTGATCGCCAATGCGGGGATTTCCGGTGGCGGAGGTCAGGTCATGGAAGGGGAGCCGACCGAACAGGCCCGCCGGATTTTCGATGTCAATCTCTGGGGGGTTATCAACACGATTGCGCCTGCGATCGAACAAATGAAAAAAAGGAAAAGAGGACAGATCGCGGTTATGAGTTCTTTGGCCGGTTTTCGCGGTTTTCCCGGCGCGCCGGCCTATAGCGCGTCCAAGGGGGCGGTGCGGTATTATGGCGAAGCCTTGCGCGGTATGCTTGCGCCATGCGGTATTGCGGTCAATGTGATCTGCCCCGGCTTTATAAAATCACGAATGACTGCGCGGAATAACTTTCCCATGCCCTTTTTGATGGAAACCGATAAAGCCGCCGCTCTGATTGCGAAACAATTGCAACAAAACAAGGGACGGATCGCGTTTCCCTGGCCGATGTATCTTTCGGTATGGTTTTTATCGTTATTACCGGATGTTATTGCCCAAAAATGCCTGAACAGGCTCCCCGCCAAAGGTCGTATCGAAGAGCCCGTTTTATAAAACCGTGGCGCGGGCCATTGATTCTTGCGTGAAAATAGTTCACCCTTACAACTACTGATTTAAATCATAATATTATTGCATAAAACTTAGACGATATTTTTAATTTGTTGCTTTGTGCGCAGGCGTACATAAAAGAATCATTCGATAATAAGCGCACGATTTTTTCGTGAAGGTGTCTTGGGTCATGGATTTTAAAAATCTTGAACAAAAAGCAGAAAATGCTTCTTCTCTCTTAAAGGCGTTGGCGAATGAAAAGCGGCTTTTGATTGTTTGCATTCTTTCACAAGGTGAAAAAAACGTAGGAGAACTGGAACAGATTGTCGGGCTCAGCCAGTCCGCGCTTTCCCAACATCTGGCACGGTTGCGGCGTGATGGTGTGGTTGAAACGCGGCGTGAAGCGCAAACGATTTTCTATACGATCAAAAACAAAGACGTTTTAAAAGTCCTTCAGACTCTGTGCGATATTTATAGCCCTGTCGCATAATTGGCAAATTCATTCCAGACTGTTTCCGGTGTTAAATCATCCAGACTGTCCCGTTTGATTGTTTTGACCCGGCTTCCGAGTGGCGCGTGCCGTAACGGATTACTTTTTCTTGAAAACAGGATCAGGGACGGGCAGCCCGTCGGCCCTATGATATGCATCGGCCCCGTATCGTTTCCGATGGCGGCCTTTGCTGTTCTGGCAAGGAAGGGAAGATCGAAGAGATCTGTTTTTCCCGTCAAATCGATGACATCGGGGACCGCATTTTTGATTGAATCCGTTACAACGGATTCGGCCTTGGTTCCAATCAAGACCGGCGTTATTCTGGACGTTAACAGCTTGCGGCAAAGCGTGGCATATGACGCCGCAGGCCATCTTTTTTCCAGATGCTGTTCCGATCCGCCGGGGACAATCAAAACATAGGGGGTGGGTAAATCAAAGGTATGTTCGGGCACCACCCAAGATAGATTATCGACATCCACCTGTTTTATGCCTGCCAATCCCAATGTTTGCCGGTGTCCGTCAAACGCCTTTCCCGCCGTACGTTCGGGGGAGGAATTTTCATGCGACGCTCCTTTGGCAACACCGACCCATTCCGTTCTTTTTGAAAAAAGTTTGAAGTAAATGGATGTCCGGTCGTTGTTTTGCAAATCGTAAACGCGTCCGTACGCCCCCGCATTCAAGATTTTTTTCAAATGAATCCAACCCGCAATGTCGTGCCATTTCGGACGTTTATCAATCACGACCTCATCAAAGTAACCTGATTTTTGCGCGAATTTTACAAACGGCTTCGTGGTCAACAACGTGACTTTTGCATCGGGATGGTGTGTGCGGATGGCCTTCATCGGGCCCAGTGCCTGAATGAAATCACCCAGTGCGCCGAGCTTGATAACCAGAATGTTTTTTTTATCCGCCATGCTGTCCGGCGATTTTCCGCTGTGGCAGAGAAACGGTGTTGGGTCTATGCTTTGCGTATTTTTCCGATAAAAGCTCTGCATACACATCCATCGTGTCTTCAACCATTTTTGTCTTGGTGAAGTTTTCGGCAACATGAATCATTTCATGGGTGGCCATCATGGCCTTCGTTTCGGGATCCATGGACAGGGCCTCGTCGATCGCCTGCGCCAGAGCATCGGCCTCTCCGGGCGGAACCAGCCATCCGGTCTGGCCTTCGATGATCGTTTCCATCGCGCCGCCATGGCGTGTGGCGATCACGGGGCGGCCCATCGCCTGTGCCTCGATCGGAATACGGCCGAACCCTTCGGGTTCTATCGATGCGGAAACCACGACATTGGCCAGCATGTATGCACATGGCATGTCGCTGCAATGGCCGATAATCCGCACCCGTCCTTCCAGGTTTTTGGAAACGATCATATCTTCCAGTTCTTTCCGGTATTCCGCACGGCCCTGATCGTCACCGACCATGACACAAAACGCTTCCTTGTTTTTCAGTTTTGCCATGGCATCGATCAAAACACTCTGCCCTTTCCAGCGCGTCAAACGCCCCGGCATCAAAACGATGGTGCAATCATCGGGCAAACGCCATTCTTGTGAAATTTTAATAAGGGATGTAGGAGCAACCACGCTGGGATGAAATTTTTCAATGGCGACGCCGCGGTGAATCACGCGGATATTGTCGTCGTTTATATCGTAATTCTGCAAAAGATATTCACGCACATAATTCGAAATTGCAATCACGCGTTCGCCACGCGCGATGGATGAATTGTAAAATTTTTTTGCAGATCCGGAAATATTGAATGGCGCATGACATGTGGTCATGAACCGTGCTGTTTCCCCATCACACGCTTTCCATGCCGACCAAGCGGGCGCACGGGACCTTGCATGCACGATGTCCACATTGTGGTCGCGGATGATTTTGCGAAGACGCCCGATATTACGCCACATGACAAACGGGTTTTTGGAATGGACGGGTAAATCGATATGGGTTGAACCGGCGCGAAGGATTTCGGGTACACGGTGGCCGCCGTTGGATACTACGATGGATGTCGCACCGGAACGGACGATTTCCGCCGCCACATCAATACACCCCTGTTCCGCCCCTCCGGCGCCAAGCGATGGAATAATTTGCAGGATGACCGGCTTGTTTTGTGTTTTGGAAGAACGGTGTTTCATATCGGTTGCGGAGCGGTTTAAAATGGATCAGTGTTTTATTCTGAAACAAGGATTAGCATAACTCAGGATGCAGGAACAAAAAGAAAAGGCCGAAAAGGAAAAAATGCCAGATTCTTTTTTAGAACGTAATGGATTGCCGCGCCTTGCCTATCACAAAACGGATGCCCCTGTTTCCGCCCGCCTGGTGGTGATGTTTTTGGGCGGATTTCGTTCCGATATGCAGGGGACAAAGGCTGTTTTTGTAGAAGAGTTTTGTAAAAAACACGCTCTTTCCTCTCTACGCTTCGATTACCGCGGCCACGGGACTTCGGACGGCCGGTTCGAAGATGGCTGTATCGGGGACTGGAAGGCGGATGCGCTCACCGTCTTTGATACGTTGACCGATGATAGGCCTGTCTTGCTGGTGGGGTCTTCCATGGGTGGCTGGATTGGCCTGTTGCTTGCCATGGAACGTGCGGCGCGTGTGTGCGGTTTTATCGGGCTGGCCGCCGCGCCGGATTTCACACGCGATATACCCCGAGAGATGACGGATGCGCACAAGGCGCAAATGGCGCACGATGGGTATTTCGATTTGTTCAATGATTACGGCCCGGCCTATGCGATTACACAGAAATTACTGGATGATGGGGAAAACCATTGTTTGCTGGACGCCCCCATCCCGGTTTCCTGCCCAGTCCGGTTGATCCAGGGGATAAAAGATACGGATGTGCCGTATCACAAGGCGGAGGATATTGCGGCCCGTCTGGAAACGGCGGATAAAAAAATCTATTTCCGCCCTGAAGGCGATCATCGCCTGTCCACACCAGAAGATCTTACACTTTTGGGCGAACTTATTCTTGAACTGGCACAGGATTGATCAGCGGCGTTTGTATTTGAACTGGGCATTGCCGCCACCGCGGCGGTCGAGCGGGTCGTTCTGGTGCTTTTGCCGCTGTCCCGTTTTGACGACCCGTGTTCCCGCATCGACAAACGGCCAGATGTCAAAAATTCTTGAAATCAAGAGCCAGATGAAAAACAGCGTGGCGGGGATGAGGGCGACCACGAAGGTATAAAGACGAAGAACGGGGTCGATCCATTTGACCCAGAATTTTTCGCCGATCACCTCTTTTGCATTTTCATAAAAATCTGGTGTGTAAGTGACAAACAAATAGCCCAGATCGCTCCCCTGATAAGCGGTGGGGTCAATATTGAATGCCTCCAGCTGGGCGCGGTTTTCGTCGTTTTTGTAATAATTGGCGTAAAGATCGTGGCCGATGGTCGCAAAAAACGGGATCAGGAGCAAAAAACACCATAATTTAACGCTATCGCTCATCGTGATTTCCGCCCTGTAAACCGGCCTCGTTGTCCATGGGTTCGTCGGAAAATGCCTAGGTTTCCGCGAATCGTTTCATCCTAACAGCTTCGGGGGAGCGCGAAAAGGGGGCAGTTTCCCGTTTAACGGGGTGATGAATGCTTGAATTTGGCGAATCTTTTCGATACTGTCCGGCGATCTTTTTAAAGGACAGGTGGCCGAGTGGTTGAAGGCGCACGCCTGGAAAGTGTGTATACTGCTAACACAGTATCGCGGGTTCGAATCCCGCCCTGTCCGCCATTATTCTAAAAACCGACCCTCTATCTTTTTGAGGGTCGCCAGAAAAACCCCAACTCCCGCAACGTGTTCCGTGAAAAGCTCCTGACATGGTTTTGGCCGTGGCGGCGAAAATTCGGCCCGTTTCTCTCTCTACGGGCCTTTTCTCTCAGAAACCTCCGTACCGATTGCCGCCATGTTCACAGGTTTCGGTCAATAGGTTTCAAGGGTTTACGCGATAGCGGTTTTTTGCATTTTGCCTAGCGCGGTTCCGTGCTACGATATGGGCGCGCTTGTTGGTAAGCCTGCTCGTTCGTGCAAAGATTTCATCGGCCAACAGATCGATAATACAACCTTATCCAAGTTTATTATCTGACCTCAGATTACGAACGCGACTATCTAGATAATAAATTTGGGCAACATAAGGATTGTATCATGACGCCCGTAGACTATTTCAAACTCCAAGCCAAAAACCTGTTCAGGGACTACAAAACCCAAACATCCTACATCGATAAAGTGGATGGGAATTCCTATTACACATACGCTCCCAAATACTTCGATATCGAACGCATTTTCCTAGAGTACGATTGGGACGAAGAAGATTTCAGCTTAATGAAGGCGCAGCATCTTTTTGCGCTGATGCTCGGCTTTGAAAAATGGGCAGATATATTGAAAGCCTCCGATGCAGAATTAGAGCTTGCAAAGCTGCTGTGGGATAACCAGCATAAAATCCACCTAGAAGATTGGGACATGTATATCTCCGGCGCGGAATTCGATAACAACACCACTTTCGACACCGAAGCTAGAATAGAAATCTTTAAACAGGTCTTCGTGAATGTGGACGGGCATCACAGCTCTTTCGGGGATTACCGAATAAATAAAAACACGCCCCATGCAACGAGAAGTGAAGCCCCACGGCCAATGCCTAAGGTCGATCCAGGGCCGCAGATCACGTCGCTACCGTTGAGCAAGGCGGATCATGCGGAATTCGTAAAAACAGCGAACAGCGTTTTTGAATCTGTCATGGAGCGGATCGAGCCGAACAATCCGGAGCAGACCCGAAAACTTTGGGACGTGAAAGATTACGTTGATAACATGCTGACGGAAGATATGTTGCCGATCAGCAAGGGCTACGCCCTATCATTGATCGACGCATTCCTGGTTCACCATGTGGTCGGCTTGGCCGTGCAGGCTGACAAAGCAGCCTAAACCGTCCGCTCACGCGCGTTTCCAGCACTGATTATGAAGGCGCTTCGCAAAACGTCGGTACCGATTATCGGGTTTATCGCCAAATCATGGAGCAAAACCCGAATACCACGGCAGCCTGGACGGAAAGTGAAATCAACACGGCTGAATTCGGCTACAAGGTACAAGCGTAATGACCAAGCTCTATCCATCTGCCGTCGGGGTTGCATACACGCCGACAACGATCCGTGGCGCGTGGGAAAAGACAACAGGCCACGCCGTGTGCGGCATGGGCATCGCCAAAGATTTGT
>CAYRDI010000047.1:0-14156 GCA_964423095.1 uncultured Micavibrio sp. | reverse complement strand
CCACCGGGAGGTATGATAACGGGGTAAACCACCGGTGTGACCGGGATGGGATAAATGGGTGTGGAAGGCACCTGCGGCGTGAAGCTGTAAACAGGCGGTTTCGGCATGGCGGTTGTACCGGAACAGGAATTGACGAAGCTGGTTTGCAATCCTTGTTGCAGGCTGGCGGACAGATAGGCATTTCCGTTTTTGTCGACCTTCAGGTAATCGGAAACGAAAAGCTCTCCGGTTATTTTGTCTCTCAAGGCCTTTGAAAACGGAATGTATCCGCCGCTGCCGCCTTCGATGCTTTCAAGATCCACTTGTGCCGGGTCAACTTTCCCTTTCAGGCACTGCTCTCCCAAAACCCCTTCGATTTGCGCACGCGAAGCGTTGGGCAGGGGGGTTGTGGTTATTGAAAAATATTCATTGAACGGAGCGGATTTTTTCCCATCGTCCAGACAGGCCTCAAAATCCTGTTTCACATCGGCTTCGATTTGATAGGTGTAAACCATCGTGTGGCCGCGTTCTGTCTGGGCCACCACCGTAACCGGCTTGCCGGACATATAGGCGTCATTGACGTCGTTAAAAGCCGCAGAGTTTTCGAGCTTTACCGTGTAATCGCTCGGCTCGATCGCATCGTTGACATTGATAAGTTGTCCGTCAACGGAAATGGACGCATTGGCAATATGTGCGCCGACCTGCGTGCGGAGCAGATCAAAACCGCCGCCTTCAAGATTGTACATATAAGGGCCGTTGAATTTCAGGGTATCGAGCTCTACTTCCTGTGCGCTTTGAACGGTGCCGTCCGTGAGAACATCAAGGCTGCCGGCTTTTATAATCTGGTCATATACATCGGCGGTGTAGGCTTTGACGGAAACAGGGCCGCTGGGCGTAGAGCAGGCAAGTTTAAAATCTTCGCGCACCACATAAACCTGCGTGCGGGCTTCGGGATGGTCGCCGCGGGGGCCAATATAACGGGACTGTCCCAGAACGGTTTTTCCCGCAACGGCCGGATCGATCGTGTCGATGAGATTCTGGCCTGTCGTCAATCCGCCTGCGATCTGCGCCAAAGTGGCCGTATCGCCGTTTACGGTGGCCGGTTCGGCGGCCGTTGCGGCCATCGCGGGGATGGCGGCGGTTGCGAGTGTTTTTACAAAATCGGAAAACTTGCCCATTCATACACCTTTATTGTCTGAGACGATGGCGGACAATACGTCAAACCGGCGTTTTTTGTCAAATATTATTATGTTAATTATTTTAAGACCCTATGGCCGGTGGATGTCCCGGTGGTCGATGGAAACGTCCAGCCCGCGGGCGGCGATCCAGGGTCCTAGGGTTTGCGCCATGGCAACGGAGCGATGTTTTCCCCCGGTGCAGCCCAGCGCGATGGTCAGGTAGCTTTTGCCCTCGGCCACGTATTTATCAAACAACGGCTCCAGCAACGCCTTAAAATTCTTCAAAAAGGGGTCGAAGGCAGGGTCGCTTTGCACGTAATCCTGCACGGCTTTGTCGAGGCCCGTCAGCGGCTTTAAATCTTCTTCCCAGTGCGGGTTTTTTAAAAACCGGACGTCCATCACGATGTCCGCATGGCGGGGCAGGCCGTTTTTGAACCCGAAGCTCTGGAGCGTGACGGTCAGTCCGCCGCCGGCCCCGCGGGGGAACAGGCCCGCTAAAAGCCGTTTGAGATCATGGATGGAAAGTTCGGATGTATCGATGAGCGGGTCGGCAACGTCCCGCAACGGGAACAACAGCTCCATTTCTTTTTTGATCCCTGCGCTGACCGGCCGGTCAGCGGCCAGAGGGTGCCGCCGCCGTGTTTCGGTAAAGCGTTTTTGCAAAATGGTTTCATCGCAAGTGATGAAGAGCAGGCGTGCGCCTGTTTGCTGCATTTTGCTGCGGATGGCTACGGGGTCGAATCCGCGGGTACGGGTGTCGATCCCGATGGCGATCGGTTTGCCGCGGTTGCCTTCGCCGATCAGGGAATCGAGGAGGGAGAGAGGGAAGTTGTCGAACACCTCATATCCCAGATCTTCCATGGCTTTGAGCGTGGAAGACATGCCCGCGCCGGACAGACCCGTAATGAAAAGGAGGGGGAGGGCTGACATGGTTTATCCCCCCGCCCGTGCCAGCACGACGTTGAACCGGGCTCCTGCAATTTTGCCGTCCGGCTTTCGCAAATTTTCGGCCCAGATCTGGCCGCCATGCGCATCGACGATCTGTTTGGAAATGGAAAGGCCGAGTCCGGAATGCTGCCCGTATCCTTCATGCTGCGGCCGTTCGGTGTAAAACCGTTCGAAAATGGTCTGCAGCTTGTTTTCGGGGATGCCCGGCCCTTCGTCGTCCACCTGCACAATAACCCTGTCATGCTGCAACCGGACACGGATGGTAACCCGCCCGTGATCGGGTGAAAAAGACAGCGCGTTGCTGATCAGGTTCCCGAACACCTGGCCGAGGCGTTCGCCGTTTCCGCGGACGAAAATTTCGGTATCTTCGGGCATATCGAGCGCGATCTTGGTGTCGTCGCTGCTGGCATCGTCAAGCCCGCGTTTCAGGGGTTGTTTATAGGCATCGCGCAGGCGGAACATCAGGGCCGGAATATCCACCCGCCCCATTTCATCGCGGGACAGTTCCGCATCCAGCCGTGAAGCGCTGGAAATATCGGAAATCAACCGGTCAAGCCGGGTCACGTCATGCTGGATGATGTCCATCAGTTTTTTGCGGTTCTCTTCATCCTTGATGCGGGTTGCGGTTTCGACCGCGCTGCGAAGGGAGGTCAACGGGTTTTTGATTTCATGGGCCACATCGGCGGCAAACCGTTCGATCGTATCCATCCGGGTGAACAGGGCATAGGTCATATCCCGTAAAGCCACGGACAGATCCCCGATTTCATCGTTCCGGTGCGACATGTCGGGGATTTCGACATAGCGGCCCTTTCCCTGCCGTACGGATTCAGCGGCACGGGCGAGGCGTTGCAGCGGGCGGGAGATCAGACCCGAAAGATAAATGGACAACATCACGGTGATTCCCAATGCTCCCAGAAAGACGCGGAACACATCGACGCGGACTTCGGCAATCGCTTTTTCCAGCTCCGATCCGTCGCGCAGCAAAAGCACGACGCCCATCACCTGTTTGACCTTCTGGATCGGCGCGGCGACGGTCAGGACGATCCGGCCTTTTTTGTCTTTCCACGCGCTGGCCTGAACGGTGCCAGAGAGGGCGGATTGCGTATCGGGAAAAGTGTAAATGTTGGCAAGGCTGTCTTCGGGAAGGCTGGCCAGCTGTGTCTTCATCGGGATCAGGTCGAGGAAACGCGTGGCGGATTGGGCGAACAGGGAATCGAACGTGACCTGTGGGCTGACCGGCATCAGGTTTTCCATCTCCACCTCTTCGGCCCCGCTGGACAATTGATGGGAATCGGCCAGAACCGACCCGTCGATGGCGTACAGCCTGATCCGGCTTTTGCCGATCTCGCCCAGCCTTCGCACCATGCGGCGGGCGAGGTCTGGTTTGATGGCCTCGATTTCTTGCGGATTCTGGAAGGGAACGGTTGAAAGCTGGTAGACGGGGCGCACGGCCCCTTCGGAAATAGCCCCGGAAAAAAGCTGGGCTTCGGCCCGCAGGGAGGTGAGTTCCCCCTCGATCAGCGAATCCGTGTACTGACCCAGATAAAGAATACCCAGGCCCAGGATCATGATGGCGATGATGTTGACTGCAAGAATGCGAAGGGTGAGCCCGCTCATCTGGTCTGGTGGCGCGACAAGGTCGTATTCGGTTGCTTCCCTGTTGGGGTCTGCCGGCAAAAAGCGGGCGGCCAAAGCCTTTAACGCGCGGACGATGGCGTTATTCCTTGTACCGGTATCCGATGCCATAGAGGGTTTCGATGTGGTTGAAGTCGTCGTCGCCCTGTTTGAACTTTTTGCGGATCCGTTTGATGTGGGAATCGATGGTTCGGTCATCGACATAGATATTCTCACCATAGGCCATGTCGATCAACTGGTCTCTGTTCTTCACATGGCCGGGCCGTTGGGCCAGGGCCTTGACCAGAAGATATTCGGTGACGGTCAGGTTGACGGGTTCACCCTTCCAGGTGCACAAATGGCGGGCATCGTCCAGTTCCAGGTGGCCGCGTACGACTTTTTCGCCTTTTTCCTTGGGTGCCTCATCTTTGTGTTTTAGCAGGTCCTGACGGCGCAGCAAGGCGCGGATCCGTTCAATCAGCAGACGCTGCGAAAACGGCTTGGTAATGTAATCGTCCGCCCCCATGCGAAGGCCGATGACCTCGTCCACCTCGTCATCCTTGGAGGTCAGGAAGATCACCGGAATGGCGGATTGTTCGCGGAGTTTGGACAAGACTTCCATCCCGTCCATCCGCGGCATTTTGATGTCGAGGACGACCAGATCGGGCGGGGAGGCGGTCACACCCTTTAAACCCTCTTCCCCGTCGCTGAAGGTTTTAACGGCAAAGCCTTCGGCCTCCAGAGCCATGGATACGGAGGTCAGAATGTTGCGATCGTCGTCGATCAGGACAATATTGTGGGTCATCGAATCCTCTAAATCACTAGAATATCATACAGATGTAGAGTGGAAGGGAGGCGCGATCAAGGCGTAAATGGGGTAATTCAATGGTCTTGGCCAATGCCCGCGTGTTTCCATAGAAATATTTCAAGGACAATAACGAATGCCGCCGCCATTGGGATGGTAGATGGAACAGGAACCATCGGTCGGGGCACCGGGCAGGGTGTTCGACCCATCCGTTGCGTAAGAGATGCTGCTTCCGCAGCCGCGGGATTCGAGCCTTTTGACGGCGGCGGCGGTCTCGGTGGTGCAGGTCGCAGAGGCCACCACCGTTGCCCTGCCTTCTTCGTCCTTCAACCACGCCATGTTGGAACGCGACCCATGGGTAAAGGTCAGGAACAGGAACCCAAGCAGAGAAGCAAAAATAAAAACCCAGAAAAGCCCGTTTCCGGCCTCGCTGCGCGCGCCGCCGGTTTGTCCGGCCCCATTCGGCCGGCGTATCATAAGCAATGTTGTTCCCAAGATGGCGTTTCGTTCCCCAGTCTATCTATGTTATGAAAATTAAATATATCCTGTCAAATTCACACTGAGCCCTTGTCCGCCTGCAAAACATTTCCGGCAAGGAATAAGGAACCGGCGATCAGGATACGGGCGGGAACGCCGTTCTTTCCCGTGGCTGCGATATGCCGGACGGCTTCGGCCACGGTGCCGGCCGTGGCCACCTCTTTAAACCCCAGGCTACGGGCGGTGTCGGCCAGTTGTTCCTTTTTAAAGGTTGTGGCTTCGCCTTCGATTTCGGTCAGGGTGATGGATGTGGTGTAGGGGACGAGGGGGGCGAGGAAAGCCGCGGAATCCTTGCGGTTGACCATGGCCACGATCAAATGAACCGGCCTTGCACCGTCCCTGACCCAATCCCGCATCACGTCCGCCAGAACGGCCCCCGCACTGTCATTATGACCGCCATCCAGAAAGATTTCCCAACCTGCAGGCACCAGATCGTTAAAAGGATGGTTTTCCAGAGTCTGAAGCCGTGCCGGCCAGTCGATTTGACCAAGTGCTGTGGACAAAATTTCGGGTGAAAAATGCGCCGGCGCGATGACCCGGAATGCGGCCAATGCCGCCCCTGCGTTCCAAATCTGGTGATTCCCAGCAAGACTCGGCCTTCGGGTCAGAATAGAGTCACCTTCGTAGCGAAACAGCATCCGGCCCCCTTCGGGTGCGCTGCTCCAATCTGGGCCACAATCAAGGATCGGGGCTTCTGGGGATAAGCCTTGGGATACGTTGTGCATGACCTTCATGACGGGGCCGCAAAAGGCCGGAAGTTGGTAGCCGATGATACAGGGCACCCCTGCTTTCATGATTCCGGCCTTTTCGCCGGCAATCTTTTCGATGGTATCGCCCAGGAAGGATTGATGGTCGAAGGAGATGGTGGTGATGATCGTGGCGGCGGGGTTTGGCACCACATTGGTCGTATCCAGTCTGCCCCCCATACCGGTCTCTAATATAAGCCAGTCGGCTGACACGCGGCTGAACGCCAAAAAGGCGGCGCAGGTGAACATCTCGAAAAACGTGATCGGTTCACCCGCGTTGATTTCGATACACTCGTTCAGAACGTCGACCAGGGCCTCTGACGTGATGGGTTCACCCGCCAGCCGGATACGTTCCGTCGGGTGAACCAGATGCGGGGAGGTATAGACATGAACCGTATGACCCGATGCTTCCAGAAGCGCGCGAAGCGTTGCGGTTGTTGACCCTTTGCCATTCGTTCCGGCAACGTGAACCACAGGCGGCAACCGCAGATGCGGGTTTCCGAGCCGTTCCAGAAAACGATACGTGCGGTTCAGGGAGAGGTCGATTTCCGTGTGGTAGAAGCCATAAAGGTGGTGAAGAAGATCCCCCAGGCGGGCTTCGACTGACGGGTCGGGTGACGCGCCAGTGAACCGACGGATGAACCCGTTAACGACCTGCTTTTTTGCGGGAGGATTTGGCATCGTTGCTGGGCGCATTCGCCGGCTTTTTGGTCAGGGCGGCGGCCTGTTTTTTCAGAAGGGCGACCGTGCCGGCAGCGACCTGTTTGTTCTGTTTGGCGGCGAGCTTGCCGCTGCCCCCACCCATGATCTTTCCGGCACCCTTGGCCGAACTGCCGCTGCCAGTGTTTTTGACCATTAGCAATTCGAGCAGGCGGCCAATCGTGTCTTTCAATTCGGCACGCTTAACCACCATATCGACCATGCCGTGTTCCAGCAGGTATTCGGCCGTCTGGAATTCCTTGGGCAGGGTTTCGCGCACCGTTTCCTCGATCACGCGGCGACCCGCAAATCCGATCATCGCGCCGGGTTCGGCCAGGTGAATGTCCCCCACCATGGCGAAGGATGCGGAAACACCGCCCGTCGTCGGGTTGGTCAGAAGGACGATATAGGGTAGTCCCTCTTCCTTGACCATATCCACGGCGATGATGGAGCGCGGCATCTGCATCAAGGACAGCGCGCCTTCTTGCATCCGCGCCCCGCCGGAAGACGGGATCACGATCAGGGCGGCATGGTTTTTTACGGCTGTTTCCGCGGCTTTGACAATGCCTTCACCCACGGCTGTGCCCATCGACCCGCCCATAAAGGCGAAATCGAACGCGGCAATCACGGCGGCATTGCCGCCGATCGTGCCGCTGGCCAGAATGATGGCATCGGATTCTTTGGTTTTTTTCTGTGCCCCGGCCAGACGGTCGGCGTATTTCTTACTGTCCTTGAATTTCAACGGATCGTGCGGAACAGACGGTGTGGGTATGCGCTCGAATTTCCCATCATCAAACATGATGGCGAGCCGTTCCTTAACGGAAATCGCCAGATGGTTGCCACAGTGGTAGCAGACATTGAGGTTGGCGGTCAGCTCTTTATGAAAGAGCATGCCGTCACAGGATTCGCATTTTTGCCAGAGATTGTCCGGAACATCCTTCTGCTCCCCCACGATGGAACGGATACGGGGGCGGATGAAATTGGTCAGCCAGTTCATTGAGACATTGCCTGCCTTGTTGAAACGAGCGCGTATCTAGCGCGCCGCAATGCAAAAAGTCAAGGTTTTACAGATTTAATTTGGCTCTAAAATTTAAAAATTTACTAATTATAACAATGTATTGGGTCTCATAAAATAGCTGTATATTATTATTGACATAAAAATATTTAACATGTATTCTGACTCCACAATAAATTTCATGGTGGAGTTATTCATGAGTGCGACGGTCATTTATCCCGATGATTTGAAACAAGAAATCCTTTCGTTTGTTGGTACGCATTACAAAGGCGCATTCAAGTATCTTGAAAAACTTCCGGGGGATCTCGAAGCAGGGAGCATCGATGTCTTCCATGCACTGGACAATCTAAGTGCGGCCCATTCTGGCGACAAAAAGACTGACTCTATTCGGCTTGGTTCTTTTTTTGATCGGGATGGCTCCATGATCTCTGTTGATAAAATCCAAGCCTTGGTGACTGATGCAAAAGCCGAGGATGAAGCGATGAAGGGGAAATATGCAAAACGTCATGAGTTAACTGGCCGCGTTGCGGACGTCTGGGTAGAGCAACAAGGCTATCAAAAGGGGTCCTTGAATGGCTTTACAACCTTAAAGGGCCCAGAGGGCGAGTCTTTGCGTGAGATTGCTGATAGACAGCAGAAAACCGTCGCCGTTTCCGAGGCGCAGCCAGTGCCGCAAATTGGGTAATCTGACAGGATTGAATTTTGGGAGAGCGGGCAGAAATGCCCGCTTTTTTTATGCGGCGCGGAGCGCCTTGGCCAGGGATTTGGCCTGCTGATCGATTTTGGCGACCGGATCGGCCCCGGCTGCCTCCGCCACACTCTGTACTAACGCCGAACCCACCACCACGCCATCGGCGATTTTGACCATGTTTTGTGCGTCTTCGGCGGTTTTGATTCCGAAACCGGCCACAACGGGCAGGGCGGTGGATTGCTTGATGTCCTTGATATGTGCGCCAACGCGCACCGGATCGGCGGTGGCCGTGCCCGTCACGCCGGTAATGGAAACGTAATAGAGGAATCCGCCCGCGCCATGGAGGATTTTGGCGAGGCGCGAAGCGTCCGTCGTGGGCGTCAAAAGGCGGATCAGGTTGAGGTTTTTTTGCTGCAAAACCGGGGCGATTTCATCCGATTCTTCGGGCGGAATATCGACGATGATAACGCCGTCAACGCCCAACACATTGCAATCATTGGCAAATTTATCAACCCCGTAATGCAGGATCGGGTTGAAATATCCCATCAGAACAATCGGTGTGTCCTGATTTTTGCTGCGGAATTGTTGCACAATTTTTAAAACACCGGCGATCGACATGCCGGATTTCAGGGCCCGCAACCCCGCCGCCTGAATGGCCGGGCCATCGGCCATCGGGTCCGTAAACGGCATACCGATTTCGAGGATATCCGCGCTCTCGGCCAGTTTTTCCAGAATGGCGAGCGAGGTTTTGGCATCCGGATCCCCCGCCATCGTAAAGGTGATCAGGGCTTTCCGGCCTTCGGCTTTCAGTTTTGCAAACGTCTGGTCGATTCTGTTCATGGCTTTACCCCCACACAAACAAGCACTTCATGAAGCCTCTCTTCGAAAAAGCGGGGGCCGTAAATTTCAAAGTCCGCAGCATAGGTGCGGGGCAGGTCGGATTTCCACACCCCCTCCCATGTTTGCAGCAAGGCTTTGGGTTGTTCCCCGCGCGCGGCAAAAATGGCATAGGGGCCGGATTCCACCGCCACCTTGTGCAGACCTTCGGGCAGGTCTTTGCCGCAGCCATCGATTTTACAGCCCAGTGTCACGCGGTACGGTTTTTCGTGGTCGCCTTCGTAATCCGAATAAACGGCATAAACGGTGTTTTCGGCTCGCCCTTCGATTTTGTGCAACATATCCTCTTCGAAAAAACGCTGCCACAGGGCGTTGATATCATCGGCGGCGCGGCCGTTCTGGTTGGTGGTGACGATGCTGATCCCCGCCACGGTAAAGGCGTTGATTTGCTGCGCTTCGATTTGCTGCATCGCGCGGCTATCTTTTGCTGCACTAGATTTTGACATTCAATTTGTTCGCAATCGTGAAAATATCCTTGTCCCCGCGGCCCGAAAGATTCATGACCATCAGGTGGTCCTTGGGGAGCGTGGGGGCGATTTTGCAAACCTGCGCAAAGGCATGGGCGGATTCGAGGGCCGGCATAATCCCTTCCCATTTCGCCATGGTCTGGAAGGCCTTGAGTGCTTCGTCGTCGGTAACCGATACATACTCCACCCGTTTTTCATCGAACAGCCAGGCATGTTCCGGGCCGATACCGGGGTAATCCAAACCTGCGGAAATCGAATGCGCCTCGGTGATCTGGCCATCGTCATTTTGCAGAAAATAGGATTTCATCCCGTGCAGCACGCCGGGCGCGCCGCCCGTCAATGTGGCGGCATGTTTGTCCGTATCTACCCCGTGGCCGCCTGCTTCGACGCCGATCATTCTGACCGACGGATCGTCGAGGAACGGATGGAACAGGCCCATCGCGTTCGATCCGCCGCCGATACAGGCGACAAGGCTATCGGGCAACCGGCCCTCTTTTTGCTGCAGCTGGCTCCGCACTTCATCACCGACGATGGACTGGAAATCCCGCACCATTTCGGGATAGGGATGCGGCCCCGCAACGGTGCCGATCAGGTAATAGGTGTCGTGGACGTTGGCCACCCAATAGCGCAACGCCTCGTTCATCGCGTCTTTTAATGTGGCGGAACCGGATGTCACGGGGACAACTTCCGCGCCCAGCAGGCGCATGCGGAACACGTTGGGTTTTTGCCGTTCGACATCTTCTGCCCCCATAAACACCGTGCAGGGAAGGTCGAACAGCGCGCAAACCGTGGCCGTGGCAACGCCGTGCTGGCCTGCGCCGGTTTCGGCAATGATGCGGGTTTTACCCATGCGTTTGGCCACCAGAATCTGGCCAAGGCAGTGGTTAATTTTGTGCGCGCCGGTGTGGTTCAGCTCTTCTCGCTTGAAATAGATTTTTGCCCCGCCGAGGTGCTTTGTCGTTTTTTCCGCGAAATATAACGGGCTGGGGCGGCCGATATAATCGGCGGCCAGCGCATGGAATGTTTTCCAAAAATCATCATCCGCCCGCGCCGCGTGCCAGGCTTTCTCCACCTCTAAAATAAGCGGCATCAGCGTTTCTGCGACATACCGTCCGCCATAGGGGCCGAAATGGCCGCGTGCGTCCGGGCCGGAACGATAGGAATTGGCGGTTTTTGCGTGGGCTGTCATGCAGCGTTTTTTAACGTCAAACCGTAAAAAACGCCAGAAAGATTATTTTTAACCAGAGAGGACGGAGCGTTAAATTATTCGGCCTTGGCTTTTTCGATGAAGGCGCGGATTTTGGCGATGTCTTTGACACCGCGCGCGGATTCAACACCGCTGGACACATCCACCGCATTGGGTTTGAGGCGTTTGATCGCGCCGGCCACAATATTGGGTGTCAATCCGCCGGCCAGCATCCATGGTTTCGATGGCTTAAAACCATCCAGCAAGGCCCAGTCAAAGGATTTGCCTGTGCCGCCTGTGCTGGAATCGAGCAAGAGCCAGTCGGCGATTGCTTCGAAATCCTTGATCCTCCCCACATCCGCCGCGTCCTTAATAGCCATCGCCTTGATAACGGGTTTACCAAAGGCGGCTTTGATGTCTGCCACGCGCTCCGGGGTTTCGGGGCCATGAAGTTGAATCATATCTAGACGTACGTTTTCCAGAGTCTCGCGCAAGGTCTTGTCATCCGGATCGACAAAGAGGCCGACGGTCTTGACAGAATCAGGAACGAATTTTGACAAGTAGGAAGCCACTTCGATCTCCACGAAGCGTGGCGAGGGCTTATGGAATACGAAGCCGATGAAGTCGGCCCCCGCTTCGATCGCCGCCTGCACGGTGTCGGGGGTGGACAGGCCACAGATTTTGACACGTGTTGTCATGCCGCGATGGAGGCGAGAATATCCCGCGCGGCGTCCTGCGGGTTCTTCGCTTTCGTGATCGGTCGGCCGATCACAAGATGGGTCGCCCCGGCCACAATCGCTTCACGTGGGGTCATGACGCGCTTCTGGTCACCCACGTCTGACCCTTCGGGACGTATGCCGGGCACCATTAAAACGAAGGATTCGGGAAGGGCGTTTCGTAATGTTTTGATCTCGTGCGCCGAACAAACGACGCCGGCCAGTCCCGCGTCATGGGTCAGCTTGGCAAGGCGCAGGACCTGATCCGCTGCCGGATGCGCCTGACCCACCGATTCCAGCACGGAATCATCAAGGCTTGTAAGAACCGTAACGCCGATCAGCCGCGTATTTTTACCGCGTGCGCCATTCGCCTGACGCATCATTTCCGCACCACCGCTAGCGTGAACATTCAGATACGCGACGTCCAAAGAGGCCACAGCTTCGACCGCGCTTTTCACCGTATTGGGAATGTCGTGGTATTTCAGGTCTAAAAAGATGTTCGGCGTGATCCGCTGTTCGAGGATCATTTGAACCCCTTGTGGGCCGTTGGCGTTGAAGAACTCAAGGCCCAGCTTGACCCCGCATCCGGCCTCCGAAACGGCGATGGCCAGCTCCTTGGCATGACCCAAATCTTTGGTATCGATGGCACAGTAGATGAGGGGGAGTCCGTCTTTCGTTTTCATAATTTATTTGTCCTTAAAGGCCGAAGGGATCAGCGCATAGTTGTGTTTGGGAGTTGCGGTCTGGCCCGCGGTTTCGATTTGCCTTTCCAGTGTTTTGATTTTCTTTTTTTGGTTCCGGCGTTCTTTGCGCAGCCGCCCCATCGCCGCCCATGTCATAACACTGCCGAACAGAAAGCCTAAGGCAACGGCGGTGAGTACAGGCACGTACAGCGGGAGCGTGGCGGCCGGCCGGAACGGATTTAAAACAAAGGTCGCGGGATCTTGATTGTAAACGGCAAAAGCAACGGTGCCGATGATAAAGGGCAGGGTGATCAGCCAGGCTAGAAGGGTGAACAGAAAATCTTTCATGACCCTTCTTTTATCACGAACCCAAAAGAGGGGAAGGAATTTTCCACATGCTTATCCGCAAAGGGCTGTGGAGAAGTCATTCCAACCATCCGGGCATAAAAAAACACCCCGCAGGGTGTTTTTAAAATGGTTTGGAAACTCAATCCTCTTCGCCGTGATCGACACCGCCATTCAGGCGTTCCCGAAGGCCTTTTCCGGTTTTGAAGAAAGGCAGGCGTTTTGCCTGCACCTTCACGGTTTCGCCGGTGCGCGGGTTGCGGCCCACACGGGCGTCGCGGGATTTGACGGAGAACGCGCCAAAGCCGCGCAGCTCTACCCGATCGCCCTTGGCCAGAGCTTTTGAAATTTCATCGAAGACCGTATCGACGATCTTTTCGACATCGCGCAGGAACAGATGCGGGTTGCGCTCTGCCAGCTTTTGTATGAGTTCGGATTTGGTCATGTCCGGAAAACTCCTATTAACTGTCTGATATAGTTCCAGAATGACGTAAAAACAGCCCTGTCGTCAAGCAAAACATTGATAGAAAAGGAAATTCTCGCAAAACCGCGGATTTTCAAGGGTTGGAGCGTGAAAAATCCAGCCTTTATAAAAAGGGGGGCCGCCCCGCCCATGAAAAAACAGGCCGCTTTTGGCGGCCTGTTTTTAGAAGTGTCAGGGAAGAAAGGGCCGCTTATTCGGCGTCGCCTTCGTCCGCTTTGGACTTCTTGGCAGCGGCCTTTTTCTTCGGCTTTTCTTCGGCCTTCGGTTCGGCCTTGCCAAGAGCGGCACCCAGAATATCGCCAAGCGATGCACCGGATTCGGTCGAACCGAATTGTTCCAATGCCTGCTTGTCTTCATCCAGTTCACGCGCCTTGATGGAGAGCGTGGCATGGTGCTTTTTCTTGTCCATGGTCAGGATCTTCGCATCGACTTTTTCGCCAACGGCAAAACGGTCGGGGCGTTGTTCGGATCTTTCGCGGGACAGATCGGCTTTCTTGATCGTACCCGTGATTCCATCCGCCAGTGCGACTTCGATGCTGCCTGCCGTGATTTCGGTCACGGTACAGGTGACAACGGCGCCTTTGGCCATGCCCTTCATGGATCCTTCGAACGGATCGGCGGTGAGCTGTTTCATGCCCAGCGCAACACGTTCTTTTTCCGGATCGATGTCGAGGATTTTCACCTTGACCGTATCACCCTTTTTGAAGGTTTTCAGAACGTCTTCGCTCTGATCTTCCCAGGAGATGTCGGAAAGGTGGACCATACCGTCAATGTCATCATCGATGCCGACGAACAGGCCGAATTCCGTGATGTTACGGATTTCGCCTTCCAGCTCTTCATCGACTTTGTGCTTGCCGGCAAAGCCTGCCCACGGATTTTCCTGGCATTGTTTGATACCAAGCGAAATGCGGCGTTTTTCCATGTCCACTTCGAGAACCATAACTTCGATCTCTTGGGATGTGGAAACGATTTTGCCGGGGTGGACGTTCTTTTTCGTCCACGACATTTCGGATACGTGCACCAGACCTTCGATTCCGTTTTCCAGTTCAACGAACGCACCGTAATCGGTGATGTTCGTGATGCGGCCCTTGTGTTTGGAACCAACTTGGTAACGGCCCGAAACGCCTTCCCACGGATCGCTCTCCAGCTGTTTCATGCCCAGGGAG
>CAYRDI010000046.1:0-14292 GCA_964423095.1 uncultured Micavibrio sp. | reverse complement strand
GGTCAACACCATCTCTGAGTGCTGTTAGAACATATTCGTTCCATGCATTTTGTTTTATTCTTTTCCGATATTGTGTTTGGTCTACAGTTGCCGCTTCTCTAAACTCATCTGAAAGCATAAAATCAGTAGGTTCAACTCTGATAACGATGGTTTGGCCTTGGACATAGGATGCAAGCTCATCAGCGCCCTCAACCATCGCAGCACGTATGGATTTAGCAAATATTTCGCGCTCGTGGCTTTTATTAACTGATTTAATTTCATCAAAATGAGCAGTTGCTGTGAAAGCAATCTGTGCGGTTCGAGAATTGAAGGCTCCATTAATGTTCTCGATACGGCGCTCCGATGTGCCTTTATGAGCCTCATCAGAAATCAATATATCTACATTATCAGAACTTATTTTACCTGCACGAGAAAGGTCATACCAAGCATCATAAGTCATGATAGTAATAGGTAAATTTAAATTTTTACGCCCGCCGCCATACAATCCTACTTTGTGCTGAAGTTGAGGAGCAAAATTTTCTAAATCTTTTTTAGTTTGTCTAAGCAATGATTTGGTAGGCTCTACAATGGCACTACGTAAGGTTTGTCCATCTTGCTCTGCAACTTTATGCGTTGCGGCTACAATCGCTGTAAATAGAGCCGTCTTGCCCACACCTGTGGGAATTTCAAAGAAACCCTTTAGTTTCTTTTCTGCGCTTATGGTCACTTGGCTTAAGTAGCTTTTATAAGCTTCTAATGCCTGTCTTTGGGTACGTCTAAACCCTTGACCATTATCGAAAGAGCCTTGCTCTAACAATAGGTCAACCCCTTGTTTTATATAAGAAAGTAATTTTTCTTTATCTCGCATGGCAAGACAAATACATTAATATTATGAAAATGTAAAGCTTTCAAGGGTATTTACAGGGTAACAAAAGCATATCGTTTTAACTTTTACGAACTCATTAAGTCCAAATGGGTAAAAGACCTCAAGATTAATGACTGCAACATCTCAGGGTATAAAAGCTGTAAAGTCTTTGCATGAACAAAGAAGCTTCCGGCTCAATCATAATCCTTGTGTCGGGGGTTCAAGTCCCTCCACCGCCACCATAATTTCTGCCCCTTGCTGGCGGCGCGCCTCTCTGTCACACTTCCCGTCATGAGCCTTTCCGATACCCACATCGCCCGTGTCCAGACCGCCTCCTACATCCTGATGGGCGTCGGTCTTTTCCTCGTCCTGAAACTTGGATTGCTGCCGGCGCTGCTCGGCGGCTTGCTGATTTACCAGCTTGTCATCTTTGGGGCCAAACGCCTGGCCGACGATACGGGCATGGTACCCGCGCTCGCTAAACTGGTTTTGATCCTTGTGATCGCCTCCGCGATTATTTCACTACTGACCTTCGGTGGTTACATGTTCGCCTCTTATGTCACCAGTGGACAGGACAGCCTTGTTGTGCTGTTTCAAAAAATGGCCGAAGTGATCATTTCGGGCACCAGCTATCTGCCCGTGTGGGTCCATCAATACCTGCCTGAAAATATCGAAGACTGGCAAACAACGGCGTCGGGCTGGTTGCTTGATAACGCGCGCTATTTCAGCGATGTCGGGCGCGATTCCATTGTCTTTTTGATCCACCTGATCGTCGGCATGATTATCGGCGGCATGGTCGCGCTGCACCCCGCAATGCCGTCCAAACGCGCACCGCTCGCGCATGCGCTCTCCGAACGCGTGGCCTGTCTCGCCCTCGCCTTCCGCCGCATCGTGTTTTCACAGGTGCGTATTTCGGCGTTGAACACTTTGCTAACCGGTATTTTCCTTTCCATCGTCATGCCCATTCTGGGATATGATCTGCCGCTCATAAAAACGCTGATCGCGGTGACGTTCTTCGTCGGGCTTTTACCGATCATCGGGAATATTATTTCGAATACGGTCATTTTCCTGATTTCGCTCAGCGTCGCGCCGATGGCGGCGGTTGTCGCCCTTGCTTATCTGATCGGCATTCACAAACTGGAATATTTCGTGAATGCAAAAATCATCGGCACACAAATCCGTGCGCATGCCTGGGAAATTCTGCTTGCGCTTTTGGTCATGGACGCGGCCTTCGGAATTGCTGGCCTCGTGGCCGCGCCCATCTTTTACGCCTATTTCAAGGACGAACTTTCGGCCAAACGACTGATCTGATACACGTCAGAAGCGACCGAACCGGCGCGGGGGGAAAACCGGCCGGTTCGATACGTTACGATCCCTTATTGTTATAGTAAGATGGGGCCGTAAAAAACTAAGCGGGTTCCAACACCATCGGCGCGTGGACATTCACCAAAATCCCGTTGGGGTCATAAACGATGAAATGGTCATTCCCGTTGATGTCCTTTTTGACTTCGCTATAAATGGACAACCCTTCCATATACAACTCGTCGAATTTCGCCTTCACATCATCGATGATGATGTTGACAATCACACCCCGCACAGACGGTACGACATCGGTGACACATGCATGATTTACATCAAATACCGCGATGCACATCTCCGGGCTTCGCGCGCACTTCAAAAGAACGTAGCCATCCTGTTCGATGGCGGGCATAAATCCGAAATGGTCTTCATAAAAACTCACCGTTTCTGCGAAACGGTCCGTTACCAGAGTGGGGTAAAACAATGTCATACTTTTTCACCTCCATGGCCCCTTCGGGGCGTTTTCATTAACTGACAATCAGTCAATATGTAACGTATTGACATACTGACAATAGGTCAATATTGTTTTTTGACACTCTGTCAGCAATTTTTTGCATGGCTTTGGGTAATTTTATTACAAAGGTTTGATTTCATGGCAAAAAAGCACGGCCCCAACAAAGAAAATCTCGAAGCAACTCGCCGCATTTTCCTCGATATCGCCCGCCAAGAATTCTCCACGGAAGGGTATTATAACGCCTCAACCGCCCGAATCGTGGAGGAAAGCGGGATGGCGCGCGGCTCGCTTTACTACCATTTCGGGGACAAAAAGGGCCTGTTCGGGGCGGTTTATGAAGAACTGATGGGCGAAATGCAGACCAGCGTAAAACAAAAAATCGAAGGCATCGATGATCCGTGGAAAGCTCTGATCGCCGGATGCCTCGACGTTCTCGATCTTTGCACGAAGCGCGAGACACGCCGCATCATCGTCGATGTGCATACGGCCATCACGTACGCCGAAAGGATCGATATTCTTGGCCGCACGTTGTTGATGGAATTACAGACCCTTTTGAAAAAATGCATGGACGAAGGGTATTTCAAGGGACACAGCCTGCAACCGTTGAGCGTGATCATCTTTGGAATGGTATCTGAGGGAAGCCGCAGCTTTGAAATTGCCAACGACGTTGCAAAAGCGCGCGATGATGTCGGAAACGCCTTTACCATGTTCATGGAAAAAGTCCGTGCCTGATGCATCACCCCCAATACGCCGTCTGATCCCGGTCGATTATTTTGTGCGTGCCGGGGAGCCTTTATCTGTCGATCTTGTCTATGCAAATGCCGCGCATCCGGAAAATATTTTTAAAACGGCGTTGTACCATCCCGATGCCCGCCTCGTGTTGCACGAAGATCTGGCGCGGATCATTTTGTTGGCGGCACGCACTCTTTATGATGCATGCCAGTGGCATCTTGTTTTGAAGGACGGTTTGCGGCCGGTAGAGGCGCAAAATGCCATGGCCGAAACAGAGATCGTCAAAGCACATCCGGAATGGCTGGTCGAACCCCGCATGCTATCTTCGGCGGGGCAGGGAGGACATCCGCGTGCGATGGCGGTGGATGTTTCCGCAATGAATAAAGACGGACAGCCCATCAATATGGGCACAACCTTCGATACCATGACACCGGAATCCGCGCGCGATTATACGGGGTTTGATGCGGAAATCCTCGAAAACCGCCACACACTGGAACGGGCGATGGTAGAGGCGGCACAACGCTTGAACCTTCTTTTGTTGCCGCTACCCAATGAGTGGTGGGATTTCCGTTTTCCTGCGGCAACGTATAAGGATATTGCCCCTTTGTCCGATGCCGCCCTTCCCGGCCCTTTGAAAATGTGCGCACCAAGAACACAGGACGATGAATTTGAAGACCATCTGGCCGCACTGGACAAACGGCTGCGTCTATCCATATAAAGGCGCATGAGGGTTTTTGAAGATTTATCCGCTTTTCCCGAAGACGCCAAAGGATGCATCCTTGCCATCGGCAATTTCGATGGCGTGCATAAGGGGCACCGCGCACTGATAACAAAGGCGCGGGCGATGGCCGATGCGCAAAAACGCCCGCTCGCCGTTCTGACGTTCGAACCGCACCCGCGCAAACTTTTCCGGCCCGACGATCCGCCTTTTCGCCTGACCCCGCCCGCAAAAAAACTGGCGCTGCTGGAACGGGCCGGCGTCGATTACCTGATCTGCCTTCCCTTCGATTGGGATTTTGCGAGCCAGAGCGCGGAAAAATTTGTGGAGGACGTTTTGAAAAACGCCATCAGCCCGGCCCATGTTTTCGTCGGCGAAAATTTCCGGTTCGGCCAGCTTCGCAAAGGTTCGGCCGAAACAATCCAAGCCGTCGGCATTCCGGTGACCGGACTTGGTGCCGTCACCGATGAAACCGGCGCTCCCTATTCTTCCACCGCCATCCGGCAAGCCTTGCGCGAAGGGAATATGCGCCGCGCCAATGTCATCCTCGGCTGGGACTGGGAGATTGCGGGGACGGTTTTTCACGGGGATCGCCGCGGTCACGACATCGGCTACCCCACCGCCAATATCCTGCTTGGGGACATACTTCATCCCGCCTATGGCGTCTATGCCACGTGGGTGCGGATCGAAGGGGAAGAAACGTGGCGCATGGCCGCCACCAATATCGGCATCCGCCCGATGTTTGAAGTGAAACAGGGACAGATCGAAGCCCATTTGCTGGACTTCCCCGAAACCGATCTCTACGGCAAAATCTTAACGGTACGTCCCGTTTTCCGCCTGCGCGGGGAGGCCAAATTCGGCTCTCTCGACGCCCTGATCGCCCAGATCGGGGCCGATTGTGACCAAACCCGCACATTGCTAAGCGTTTCGCCCGCTTAAAATATTTTCATAATATTGAAAAAAGACTTGACCTTACCTCCTATTCGGGCCATATAAACCCCGCAAAAACAAACGGGAAAAATACGCCAACAAATGCAGCAACAGCCGCAACTGTAAGGCGATCCAACAGATTTTCCACACCCTGTGGATAATTTTATTGACAGGATGCCGGTTTACATGGTCTATGGCGCAAAATTTTAAAATTCAACACAAAAATACGGAACGAAGCGCATGCCACCAAAGGCACAAATAGCCGCAGCAACACCGCCTGCAGAAACAACGCCCCCCTCCCTTAGACACAATGATGGAAAAGGCAAGGTCGTTCCTTTACGGCCCGCCTATGATGATGCCGCGAACGCCTTGTTGAACATCCTTGGCCAAGGTCGCCAGTTTGAGCAATATCTGGTCCAGAGAGAGATGCTCCGTAAAAATCTGGCGGCCGCGCCGTCCCGTGAAGCTATTCCCGCCCCGGCACAGCAAGAGCGGCCCTTATGTCAGACCCGTTATTTCGAATTGAAATTCTAACCTTGCATTACACGCAAGCCTTATGAAAAGATAGGGCCTGCAACCACTGAAATTCCTTGCGTTTTCGACATCCACAACGATAGAGTGCTCCATGCTTTATCGCCTTTTCCGCATTATACGAATTCGCGGCCCGGTTCTTGCTTAGAAGAGCCGGGACGACGCCCCAATTTCCCTTTGTTTCAGAATGATTAATTTTGTAAGACTGTCTGCCGACAGCAAGATGATGTGGACCCTGAAAACCGATGACCAGCAATAACGACAACAACGCCGACCAATACCGCGATACCGTATTCCTGCCCAAAACCGATTTCCCCATGCGGGGCGAATTGCCCAAGCGCGAACCCGACATGGTGCGCCGCTGGCAGGATATGGATCTGTATGCCAAAATCCGCAGTGCATCCAAGGGCCGCAAAAAATGGCTGCTCCATGACGGCCCGCCCTATGCCAACGGCCATATCCATATGGGCCACGCGCTCAACAAAATCCTCAAAGACGTGATCAACAAATCCTGGCAGATGGACGGGTATGATGCACCGTACGTCCCCGGATGGGATTGCCATGGTTTGCCGATCGAATGGAAGATCGAGGAAAAATACCGCGAGGCCGGCAAGGATAAAGACGTGATCGATAAAATCACTTTCCGTGCCGAATGCCGCGATTTCGCGCAGCTGTGGGTTTCCACGCAAAGCGAAGAGTTTCAACGGCTCGGCGCCATCGGCGATTGGAAGAATCCGTATCTGACCATGACCAACCATGCGGAAAGCCGCATTGCGGGAGAGATTCATAAATTCCTGTTGAATGGATCGCTTTATCGCGGTGTCAAACCCGTGATGTGGTCGATTGTCGAAAAGACCGCGCTCGCCGAAGCCGAAGTCGAATACAAGGAACATAAATCCATTACATGCTGGATCAAATTCCCCGTGAAGGAAACCGCCGTTGAGTCCATCAAAGATGCGTCCGTTGTGATCTGGACGACAACGCCGTGGACATTGCCGTCCAACCGCGCCATCGCGTTCGGCGAAAAAATCGATTACGCGCTCTACACCATCGAGGCCGTGAAAGAAGACTCCAAGGCCAAGGTTGGTGACAAACTGATCCTCGCAAAATCGCTGGCCGAGGACGTAAAGGAAAAAGCCAAGATCGAACACTGGAGCGAAGGCGAGAATTTCAAGGGTTCCGATTTCGAAGGCACTGTCTGCCGTCACCCCCTGCACGGCAAGGGCTATGATTTCGATGTACCGATGCTGTCCGGTGATTTCGTGACCGAGGAATCAGGAACGGGGTTTGTGCATATCGCCCCATCCCACGGGCAGGACGATTATTTCCTCTACATGAAACATTTCGGCGCGCGCGATATTCCGGACAATGTTTCAGACGATGGCAAATTCCGTGACCATGTGCCGATGTTTGCAGGCCTTGAAGTGCTCACGCAAAAAGGCGAAATGGGCGAAGGCAATTTTGCCGTTTTGAAAGCCATGGATGAAGTGGGTGCGCTGGTTGCCAAAGGCAGCTTGCGCCACGAATATCCGCATAGCTGGCGGTCCAAAGCCCCGCTAATCTTCCGTACCACGCCGCAATGGTTTATTGCTCTGGACGATGACAACAATTTGCGCGAGGTGGCATTGGAAGCCATCCGCGAAACAGGCTGGTGGCCCAAGGCCGGGGAAAACCGCATCACCGCGATGATCGAACAACGCCCCGATTGGTGTATTTCGCGCCAGCGCGCATGGGGCGTTCCCATTGCGTTGTTCGTCAACAAAAAGACTGGCGAACCATTGGAAGACGAAGCCGTTTTGAACCGTATTGTTGATACGTTCGAAGCCGAAGGATCGGATGCGTGGTGGTCGAAAAACCCGCGTATCTTTTTGGGCGACAATTACAAGATCGATGATTACGAACAGGTCTTCGATATTGTCGATGTATGGTTTGAATCCGGTTCTACACATACGTTCGTCGTCGATGACCGCGAAGAGTTGAACGTGTCCAAATCCGATCTGTATCTGGAAGGATCAGACCAGCACAGGGGATGGTTCCATTCCTCGCTCCTCGAAGCGTGCGGCACGAAGGGCCACGCCCCGTTTAAAAACGTGCTGACGCATGGGTTCGTGCTCGATGAAAAAGGCTATAAAATGTCGAAAAGCCTCGGCAACGTCGTCGATCCGCTGGAAGTCATGAAAGAACATGGCGCGGATATATTGCGCCTGTGGTCGATGACATCCAATTATGCGGACGATATCCGGATTGGCAAAGACACGCTTAAAAACACCGGCGATATGTACCGCCGTATCCGCAACACGCTGCGTTTCCTGCTTGGGGCCATCGATGGATTTACGGGGAATGAACGCGTGGCCGCGGCGGAATTTAAAAATATGCCGGGTCTGGAACAATATATGCTATCGCGCATGGCGGCGATTTCCGCAAAGATCGATACGTGTATCAAGGATTACGATTTTAACGAAGTCATCCAGACGCTGTACCATTTTTGCAATTCCGATTTATCGTCGTTCTATTTCGATATCCGAAAAGACCGACTCTATTGTGACGTACCAGAATCCTTCGAACGCCGTGCGGCACGCACGGTGATGGCGGAGTTGTATGATTTCCTTGTCACACGTCTTGCACCCTATCTTTCCTTTACCTGTGAAGAGGCATGGGATTTCAGACCCAAGGGCGTGTTCGAAGAGGCACCCAGCATTCACATCAGGACATATTCATCCGTGCCGACAGAATGGCGCAATGAAGACCTCGAATCTAAATGGGAAAAGATTCTGGCCGTGCGCAACGTCGTGCTGGGCGCGCTGGAACCTCAACGGGCCGCCAAGGTCATCGGCGCATCGCTGGAAGCCGCCCCGAAAATTTTCGTCAACGCGGATTATGCGGATGCGCTGAACGGGATCGATATGGCCGAAGTTTGCATTACATCGCAGGCCAGTATTGAAAAAGGCGATGCCCCTGCGGATGCCTTTAAAGATGTCAAAGTCGAGGGCGTGGCTGTGCTTTTCGCGAAGGCAAACGGCAAGAAATGTGCGCGGAGCTGGAAGGTTCTTCCCGAGGTCGGCAGCGATAAGGATTATCCGGATTTAACATTGCGCGATGCCGACGCCGTGCGTTGGTACGCCAAACAAAAACAGGCGGCCTAGCGAATGTCCTATTTCACGCTCAGCCGCTCAAAACCTGTCATCGGGTTTTCTCTGGCACTCGATATTCTGGTGCTGGATCAGCTCAGCAAATGGATTATCACGGAATATGTCCTGCGCCCGCAGGTGCAGCCGCACGGCATTCAGGCCGGCCTTTTTGATTGGATCATGAAGGCTCCGCCCCGCCTGCCCTATGCCAGCGTAGAGCTTCTGCCGTTCTTTAACCTGACCATGGTCTGGAATGAAGGGATCAGCTTTGGGTTGTTCCATGGCAGCGGCATCTGGATTTTATCCGGCCTGTCGTTAATCATCACCGTGCTGTTTTCTGTCTGGCTGACCAAGGTCAACAACTGGGGGCAAGCAATCGCGCTCGGCCTCGTCATTGGCGGGGCCATCGGCAACGTCATCGACCGGTTCCGGTTCGGCGCGGTCGCGGATTTCTTCGATTTCCACGTCATGGGATGGCATTATCCGGCCTTTAACGTGGCGGATTCCGCCATTGTCATGGGTATTGCCCTATTGATCATCGATGGGATATTCTTTGAACCCAAGCGCAACAAGCAGGCGGTTTCCGCATGAACAAAAACCTGATCCATATCATGATCCTGTCCGGTGCGGTAATGTCCGTCGCCGCCTGTGAAAAAACGAAAGAGCAATTTGATTTTTCGAAAAAGGCACCGGACGAATTTGCGGTTGTCCGCCGTGCGCCGCTGGAAATGCCTCCCGAATTTTCGTTACCCGCACCGCAACCCGGCGCACAAAGACCGCAGGAAAAAGCAACGACGGACCTGGCCCGCGAAGCCGTTCTGGGTGAGGCCGCAACGCAAGAGCAGACCGATACCGGCACCAGCGAAGGCGAAAATATTCTTCTTCAAAAAACGGGGGCGGCAGCGGCCTCTTCGGACATTCGCCAAAAAGTGGATGCGGAAACCGCCAAGCTGGAAGAAGACCAGATGCCGGGCATCGACAAGTTGAAAAAAATGGTTGGTAAGGATGTAGAACCGCCCGCCAAAGTGGTTGACCCCGTTGCCGAAGCCGCACGCTTGAAAAAATTGAAAGAACAGGGCAAATCCGTTACGCAAGGCGAAACGCCGACGAAAAGCGAATAAAACCGGTTCTTTTCAATACCCTTCACCGGGCACCGGCCTGTAAAAGATTCGGAAAAAAAAGAACATGACCAGACATTTGATCCTCCTGCTTGCCTCTCTCTCGCTGCTGCCGGTCAACGCCCGTGCACAAACTTTTGGCGCGGAAGAGTTTACGTTGAAAAACGGCATGCAGGTCGTCGTCATTCCCAATCACCGCGCACCGGTCGTCACGCACATGGTGTGGTTCAAAATCGGCGGTGCGGACAATGCCCCCGGAAAATCCGGTATGGCCCATTATTTCGAACATTTAATGTTCAAGGGTACAAAGAAAATGGCGCCCGGCGATTTTTCCAAAATCGTCAAAACGCTGGGTGGTAACGACAATGCGTTCACGGGACAGGATTATACCGCCTATTTCGAATCCGTATCGGTGGACAACCTGCCCCGCGTGATGGAAATGGATGCCGACCGGATGGTTCATCTGTCACCCCCGGAACCCCATTATGAATCCGAAAAAGCGGTTGTTTTGGAAGAACGCCGCCAACGCACGGACAACGACCCCAAGGCCCGTTTTTCCGAACAGATGATGAGCGCGCTTTACGTCAACCATCCATACAACACGCCGGTTATCGGCTGGCTCGATGAAATCGAAAAATACCAATGGCCGGATGTGAAGGCGTATTATGATGCGTGGTATGCGCCCAACAATGCGGTTTTGATCGTCAGCGGCGATATTATGGCCGAACAATTAAAACCTTTGGCAGAAAAATATTATGGGGCGATCCCGACCAAAAAGTTGCCCCCGCGCGTGCGCCCGCATGTGCCGCCGATGATCGGGGAAACACGCCTGACCTTGCATGACCCCGCCATCCATCAACCGATGTTGCAACGGATTTACATCGCCCCGACCGAAGCAAAAGACCGGAATGATGCGCTCGCGCTTGAAGTTCTGGCAGACATACTGGATGGCGGGGCTTCCACGCGGCTATACAAACATCTGGTCGTCGAACAGAAAAAGGCCATCGACGTATCGTTCGATTACAGCGCGAATATGCTGGATTACGGCAGCCTGTCCATGGCGGCCGTTCCCGCCCCCGGTGTTTCCCCCGAAGAAACGGAAGAGGCCATGGATGCCGAAATCGCCGATATTCTGAAGAACGGCGTTACAGATCAGGAAGTCCGCGATTCCATTCAACGGTTACAGGATGCCGCCGTCTTCGCGCGCGACAGCGTTTCCGGTCCTGCGATGATTTTCGGTCAGGCCATCACGACAGGAAGTTCGGTGTCCGATATTGAAAACTGGGCACAGGACATTGCCAAAATAACGCCCGCCGCCGTGCAGGACGCCGCCAAAAAATATCTGAACCCCGATACGCCATGGATACGCCCGCCCGTGACGGGATACCTGCTCCCGCCCGCGCCCGCCGAACAACCGCAAGAAAAGACAAAGGAAACGCCCGATGTTCAAGGATAAAAGCCCTGAAAAATGGGTCATTCTCGTCTTTTTGTTTTTGCTGGTGCTCGCCGCGCTTTTGCTGTTTTTCGGGTTGAACGCACGCGCGGGCGAAAAATTCCTGAACATTCAAAACGTGGAAACGCCGGCGGGGTTGTCCGTGTGGCTGGTCGAGGACCATTCATTGCCCGTCATTTCGGTTCAATACCAATTCGAAGGAGCGGGTGCCGCCAACGATCCCGCAACCAAACAAGGTCTGGCCCGCATGCTCTCCAACACGATGGACGAAGGCGCGGGCGGCCTTTCTTCCGAAGCGTTTCAAAAGGAACTGACCGACAATTCCATTACATTGACCTTCGATGCCACACGCGACGATTTTGGCGGCGAATTGAAAACATTGGCCCGCAACAAGGACAAGGCGTTTAACCTGCTCTCCCTGGCAATCAACGCACCGCGTTTCGATGAAGAACCTGTCGCCCGCATGCGGGACGGGAATTTGTCGCGCATCAAATCTTCGATGTCTGATCCGGACTGGATGGCCGCAAGATTATTGAACGACAAAGCCTTTGGCAGTCATCCCTACGCCCAGAATTCGGGCGGTACGCTTTCTTCGCTTCCTACCATCACGCCCGATGATTTACGGACCTTTAAGACAAACAATCTGAGCCGTGATCGCTTGCTGATCGCCATTGCGGGCGACATTACGCCGGAAGAGGCCGCAAAGTACGCCGATCAGGTATTTGCAAAACTACCGGAAAAATCGGCTGCACAAACCATCAGGGATGTCGCCCTGGCAAACCCCGGCAAGGTGTTTTTGTTCAAGCAACCAATTCCGCAAACCATGGTCGAAATTGCCATTCCCGGCATCGACCACACGGACAAGGATTATTACGCCATGCAGGTGATGAATTACATTTACGGCGGCGCAGGTTTCGGATCGCGCCTGATGGAAACGGCGCGGGAAAAACGCGGTCTAACCTATGGGGTCTATTCCTCTGTGCAGGATATGGAGCATGGCGATACGATCAACATCAGCACATCGACAAAGAATGCGAGTGCGGACGAAATGCTGTCCATTATCCGCAATGAAATGACGGTGTTGAAAGACAAACCGGTCGGAGAAAAAGAATTGGCCGATGCAAAGGCGTATATGACAGGCTCCATGCCTCTGTCCCTTACCTCCACCGACAATATTGCCGCGGTCGTTTTGAGCCTGCGGGCAAAGGATTATCCGATTGACTATCTAGACCATTACGCGGAAAAGATAAACGCCGTGACAGCCGCGGATGTCGAACGCGTGGCCAAACGGATTTTAAACCCCGATCAGGCCGTGACCGTTCTGGTCGGTGAACCCGCCAATATCAACAATGCAGAAATGATCGAAGAGTTGCCCAATGTCCGCTAATCCTGTTACGAAACCTGCCTGGAAAAACCTCGAAGCCGAAAAGACAAGAATTGAAAAGACCATCATGCGTGATCTGTTTACGCAGGATCATAAGCGGTTTGAAAAGTTTTCGGTGACGTTTGGCCCGCTGCTATTCGATTATTCAAAGAATATGATCACTGAAGACACCATGAAAAGGCTGGTCGCGCTGGCAAAAGAATGCGGCGTGGAAGACTGGCGCGAAAAAATGTTTGCGGGTGAAAAGATCAACACCACCGAAAACCGCGCCGTCCTTCATACCGCCTGCCGCGCACCAAAGGATGCCAATATCCGTGTGGATGGCGAAAATGTCATGCCATTCATCCACGACGTTCTGGCCCGTATGGAAAAATTCAGCCATGCCGTACGCAGCGGTGCGTGGAAAGGCCATACAGGAAAGCCCCTGCGCCACATCGTCAATATCGGGATCGGCGGATCGGACCTCGGCCCTTATATGGTGTGCGAAGCGTTAAAACCATTTACACCGGCGCACATCGATATGCATTTCGTATCGAACGTGGACGGCACACATCTGGCCGAAACATTAAAGACCATAAATGCCGAAGAAACGCTGTTTATCGTGGCATCCAAAACCTTTACGACGCAAGAAACGATGGCAAATGCCGGCGCGGCCAAAGACTGGCTGACCCGGCAGCTGGGCGATGCCGCCGCCGTTTCGAAACATTTCTGCGCCCTGTCCACGAATGCGGAGGCCGTCAAAACGTTCGGCATTGATGAATCCAATATGTTCCCGTTCAAGGAATGGGTCGGCGGACGGTATTCGCTGTGGTCGGCGATCGGTCTTTCGATTTGTATGGCCGTTGGGTTTGAAAATTTCAGAAAACTTCTGGATGGCGGTTACGCGGTTGATACGCATTTCCGTACCGCGCCGCTGGATCAGAACATCCCTGTGGTTATGGCGTTGCTGGGCGTTTGGTACCGGAATTTCTGGGATTACGGATCGATTGCCGTATTGCCGTATGAACAATATCTGCACCGTTTTCCCGCGTTTTTGCAGCAGATGGACATGGAATCCAACGGCAAGAATGTTGACCGCGATTCCCAAAAAATTACGGATTACAAAACCGGCCCCGTATTGTTCGGCGAACCCGGCACCAACGGGCAACACGCCTTTTATCAATTGATTCATCAAGGCGTGGATGTCATCCCGTGTGATTTTATCGGCGCGAAGAAGACGCACAATCCGGTCGGCAATCAACACACGCTGCTGCTCAACAATATGCTTGCGCAGGCGCAGGCGTTGATGCAGGGGCGGACGCTGGACGAAGCCAAAGGATATGAGCCCCGTGTCTTTCCCGGCAACCGCCCCAGCAATATTCTGCTGTTCGATGAAATCAATCCCTACACGCTCGGCATGCTCGTTGCGCTCTACGAACACAAGGTGTTCGTGCAAGGGGTTATATGGAATATCAATTCCTACGACCAGTTTGGCGTCGAGCTGGGCAAGGAATTGGCGAACGCGCTGGAAAAAGGCGCGGACGAGCGGATGGATGGCTCCACGCGCGCCCTTCTCAACTATATGAAATCCTGATCTTTTCGGTTATCCTGTTCGCCATGCGTGGTAACCAGACCCAAGAAGAAGATTTCAGACGGTATACC
>CAYRDI010000045.1:1593-17032 GCA_964423095.1 uncultured Micavibrio sp. | reverse complement strand
CGGTCTTGAAAACCGGCGAGGTCGCAAGGCCTCCGTGAGTTCGAATCTCACCTCTTCCGCCATTTCTGCGTTCGTCTTCATTTTTGTGCATCCGCATAAGTGTTTCTAGTCAAATGTAAATTTTTGCGTTTGGCGGGAACGATGTGGCTCGTCCGTTTGTTGGGCTTCTACGTTCTTGTGTCATGGCTGTTAATTTGTCATGATGCTTCACATCCCAAAAAGGAGAAATGCCATGCAAATCAAAAATATCATGACGAAAGAGTGCAACTGGATCGCCCCTGATGCCACGTTGGCGGATGCGGCAAAGATCATGAAGGAAAAGGACATCGGTTTTTTGGCGATCGGCGAAAACGACAAACTGATTGGAACAATTACGGACCGCGATATGGCCATTCGTGCGGTTGCGGGAAACAAGGCCCCATCTACACCGGTGAAAGATGTCATGACCAAAAAGGTCATGTACTGTTATGAAGATCAGAGCATTGACGAGATTTGCGACAATATGTCTGAAATCAAAGTCCGCCGTCTTCCCGTAGTCAACCGCCAAAAGCGCTTGGTAGGTACCGTATCGCTGGGCGATCTTTCACAGGCCAAGGCGCAACAGAGCGGTGAAGCATTGCAGCACATCACCGTTTGCAACAAAAGCAAGTCCAAGGCCGCATAAAAGATAAATGAAGGTTTTTGTAAAGGCCGGCTTGTGCCGGCCTTTATCGTGGGTGTAGTAATTAAGAGTGAATAAGAAGACAACCACCTTATGATGATCCGCACTGTTTTACTGACCGGGGCCGCCGGCTTTATTGGTTTTCATCTGGCCTTGCGCCTTTGCGAAGTTTATCCGGACGCGATCATTCACGGCCTTGATAACGTCAATTCTTATTACGATACGAAATTAAAAGAGGATCGCCTGGCGCGGATCGGGGCGAAGAATTTTGTCTTTCATCGTGTGGATATTGCCGATCGCGCGGCGATGGAAAAGATATTTGCCGATGTCAAACCGGATGTCGTCATCAATCTTGCGGCACAGGCGGGTGTGCGGTACTCGCTTCAAAACCCCTATGCGTATATCGACAGCAATGTCACCGGATTTTTGAACATCCTCGAAGGGTGCCGCCATCACGGTGTTAAACATCTTGTTTATGCGTCATCCAGTTCGGTATACGGGGCGAGCCACGAACTCCCCTATTCCGAACATAATGTCACGGACCATCCGGTCAGCCTCTATGCTGCCACAAAAAAATCGAATGAATTGATGGCACACAGCTATGCTTGCATGTACGGAATCCCCTGTACCGGTTTGCGGCTCTTTACGGTTTATGGGCCGTGGGGACGCCCGGATATGGCGTATTTTAAATTTACAAAATCGATCTATGAAGGTCAGCCGATCGACATTTATAACAACGGTGTTATGGAGCGGGATTTCACCTATATCGATGACATTGTGGACAGCATCGCGCGGTTGCTGCCGATCATGCCGCGGAGCGGCGAAGGCTGGGATGCGGAAAGCCCCGATCCGGCCAGAAGCCGCGGCCCCCACCGCCTATACAATATCGGCAACAGCCAGCCGGAAGATTTGATGAATATGATCCATATTCTGGAAGAAGAAACCGGGATGAAGGCGGTATATAACATGTTGCCGATGCAGCCCGGCGATGTCACGAAAACCTTTGCCGATACGGACGATCTGGCGGCGGTTACGGGGGGTAAACCGCACACCCCGCTCCGCACAGGAATTTCGCGGTTCATCCGCTGGTACAGGGATTATTACCAGATGGGTAATCATTAAGAGTTTCACGTACCGCCGATTTTCTTGACAGGTTTTAAGAAATGGGTATAGTACGCGGACTCAACAATTTGCGCGCTTGAGGTTCTGCCTCTAACGCATTGTATTAAAACAATAAATATCAGGATAGAACCATGTTTGCAGTAGTCCGTACGGGTGGAAAACAGTATCGCGTTGCCAAGAACGATGTGATCGAAGTCGAAAAAGTCGATGCCAAGGAAGGCGCGAGCGTGGATCTGGACATCCTCGCCTTCTCGTCCGATGGCAAGAAACTGGCTCTCGGCAAGGATGTTTCCGGTGCAAAAGTCAGCGCGAAAGTCGTTTCCCATATCCGCGATGACAAAGTTCTGGTATTTAAAAAGAAACGCCGCCAGAACTACCGCCGTACCAAAGGTCACCGTCAACATCTGACGGTCCTGGAGATTACGGACATCAAAGCGGCCTAATTTATAAAATAAGAACAAGAATTTTTCGGAGGATTTGAAATGGCACATAAAAAAGCAGGCGGTAGCTCCAGAAACGGTCGCGATTCAGAAGGCCGTCGCCTTGGCGTAAAACGCTATGGTGGAGAAGTCGTTCTCGCTGGTAACATCATCGTGCGCCAACGCGGCACGAAATACACATCCGGAAAAAATGTCGGCATGGGCAAAGACCACACCCTGTTCGCCCTGATCGACGGACGTGTGCTTTTTACCAAAGGCAACAGCGGCAAGCCGGTTGTGAACATCGTTCCGGCCAACGATGCCCAGCCGCAAGCGGCCGAATAATCCGGTCACGAAAAGAATTCAAAATCGGGTGATCGGAAACGACCACCCGATTTTCTTTTGAGGGCACACATTCAATCATGAAATTTCTCGATCAGGCAAAAATCTACGTCAAAAGCGGCAACGGCGGGCCGGGGTGTATCTCCGTCCGCCGCGAGAAGTTTATTGAACATGGCGGCCCTGATGGCGGCAACGGCGGTAAAGGCGGCGATGTCATTTTTACGGCCGTGAAGGAACTCAACACGCTGATCGATTTTCGGTACACGCAACATTTCCGGGCCCGTTCCGGTGATGGTGGCGCCGGTGAAATGCGCTTTGGCCGCGATGGTGATGACATTATCATTCAGGTTCCCGTGGGCACCGAAATTCTGGATGAGGATCAGGAAACCATTCTGATCGATATGAAAGAGCCCGGACAGACCATCACTTTTCTAAAAGGCGGCGACGGCGGGTTCGGTAATGCACATTACAAATCTTCCACCAATCAGGCCCCGCGCAAAAGCACGCCGGGATGGCCGGGTGTGGAGCGTGGCCTGTGGTTGCGGCTCAAACTGATTGCTGATGCGGGACTGGTTGGTATGCCCAATGCTGGTAAATCAACCTTTCTGGCATCCTGCACGGCGGCAAAGCCAAAAATTGCGGACTACCCCTTCACCACCCTTCACCCGAATTTGGGTGTAGTGAGGGCCGGTGACCGTGAATTCGTGCTGGCAGATATTCCAGGTCTGATCGAAGGCGCACACGAAGGTCATGGTCTGGGCGACCGTTTTCTGGGACATGTTGAACGCACGGCTGTGCTGCTCCATCTGATCGACATTACGCAGGACGAACCCTGGAAAGCCTATGAGATCATCCGTAATGAATTGGCGGAATACGGGAACGGACTGGAAGACAAGCCGGAAATCGTTGCCTTGAACAAGGCGGACGCACTGGGCAAGGAATTGTCCGAAGACGTGGCCAAGGATTTCAAAAAACATACCGGTATAAAACCCCATCTGATTTCCGGCGTATCCAAAGAAGGCGTGAACGAGGTTCTCTTCGCCCTTAACAATGTTGTTCAAAAAGCCCGCGCGGAGACGCGTGAGGATGATTAGCCGTTAAAGCGGAGCGCGGGTAAAAAGCGGAATGGGGCCAAAGGTTACCGGATCTGGATTTTTTTCTCTTCCAAAAAAGAAATCCCCAGTTTCTCCGGACGCGGAAGTAATGCGCATGGCGCTGCGTTTTTTTCCAACCACGTAAACCGAAGAGAAAGACTCTTCTCTGTATTGAACGATAACGCCGCCACTGATCTTCAAGGGGCCGGCATAGGCATTCGTATCGATGTTTTCTTTTCCCAGATAAAGAGCGGTATTGTGGTAAGTTGCCGATTTCATCCCTTTCTTTCTGTTTTCGATCAACCAATCATTTAAACGATCATGTGCGAGGATGCTAATGGCGGACTCAGCGACGGGTTTAGTCCTGTTGTAGTGATCCATCGCAGAAAATAACTCATGCAGATCGGCGGCGAAGTGCCAGGCCAGATTGCCCTGTACATGGTCGCGGGCCAGCAAGCGTAAGGTGTGATCGTTGAACTGCGTTTTGATGGTTTCCCGTTTCTGATCGTCCATGTGCTTTTTCCTCGTATATCTTGTTAACTGAATACATATTTAATATTATGTCAATCATATACTGGACACGAAATCTATTGAATTGCGTCGGTTTAAAATCATAATGGCGTCCATGGATGTGAACGCATTGATAAATCAAAGCAAAACCATCGTGGTTAAAATTGGTTCTGCCCTTCTGGTTGATCCGGCGGGCGGGGTGAAAAGCACGTGGCTTTCTTCACTGGTTGCGGATGTGGTGGCCCTTAAATCTATGGGTAAGGATGTGATTGTCGTCACATCCGGTTCCATTGCACTCGGTCGCAAAAGCATGGGGATTTCGACGACGGCGCGCCCATCCTCCATTCCGCTGGAATTAAAACAGGGTGCTGCGGCCATCGGGCAAATCGCGCTGATGGAAGCGTATATGAAGGCGTTTGCCGTACATGGTGTGCAGGTGGCGCAGATTCTGCTCACGCCATCGGATACCGAAAACCGCCGTTCCCACCTCAATGCGCGTGCGACGATCCAGACATTGCTGGAAAAGAAACTTGTGCCGATTATCAATGAAAACGATACTGTTTCGACCTCAGAAATCCGCTTTGGCGACAATGATCGTCTGGCGTCCCGCGTGGCGCAGATGATTGGGGCGGATCTTGTGATCCAGCTTTCGACAACGGATGGGCTTTATACGGCGGACCCGCGTCTTGATCCATCGGCGGAACACGTCCCTGTCGTAGAAAAAATAACAGCAAAATATACGGATATGGCGGGTGATGCGATTGCTGGTGTTTCGACCGGCGGTATGAAGAGTAAAATGGAGGCAGCGAAAATCGCTACCGATTCCGGCGTGCATATGATGATTGCCAAAGGAACGGACAACCACGCATTAAAAGCCGTGATGGACGGAAACGCACGCGCGACAATCTTTCTGGCGTCCGATCAGCCGCGTACGGCGCGCAAAAAATGGATTTTGGCCCATGTGAAGCCCAAGGGCGGGCTGATCCTCGATGATGGTGCTTGCAAGGCTCTTCTGGCCGGAAAAAGTCTTCTGCCCGCTGGTGTCAAAAAGGTCGAAGGAAAATTTGACCGCGGCGATGCCGTTAAAATCTGCGATGCGAAGGGGCAAACGCTCGGGATCGGCCTTGTGACCTATGATTCCGCCCATACAGGCCTGATTGCTGGCCACAAAAGCACGGATATTGCCGAAATTCTGGGCTATTCCCGCGGTGATGAATTGATCCACCGGGACGACCTTGTCTTGAACGGATAGGCATAAGAGCTTATTGTTATTGGCAATTCAACAAGGAACCCGCCATGCGCACAGACACGCCGAAGACAATTTTCCTCAAAGATTACACGCCGCCTCCGTACAAGGTCGAACATATCGATTTGCGGTTTAAAATTTTTGATGGCCGTACGGTGGTTCATGCAAAAACGCACTATGTGAAGAATGCGGGCGGCGATCTTTTCCTGAATGGCGAAGATTTAAAGCTGGTATCCATCAAAATGGATGGCGCGGACATTAAACCTGATGTGACGGAAAATGGCCTTACACTTACGCCGGTAAAAGATAAATTCACGCTGGAAATCGTCACGGAAATCGTTCCTGAAAATAATACGCGGCTTGAAGGGTTGTATTGTTCCGGAGGGAATTACTGCACGCAATGCGAAGCCGAAGGGTTTCGCCGTATCACCTATTATCAGGACAGGCCGGATGTCATGACCACCTTTACGGTGCGCATTGAAGGCGACATCAAAAAATGCCCCGTATTGTTATCGAACGGGAATTTGACCGATCAGGGAACGCTGCCCGATGGCCGCCATTATGCGGTGTTCGATGATCCCACGCCGAAATCCTGTTATCTTTTTGCGTTGGTGGCGGGCGATCTGGAGCATATCCACGATACGTTTACAACGCGTAGCGGCAGTAAGGTGGATTTGTATATCTATGTCCGCAAGGGCGATGAAGGCCAGTGCGGCCACGCCATGCAATCGCTCATCAAATCCATGAAATGGGATGAAGATGTCTATGGCCGGGAATATCAATATAACCGGTTCAATATCGTTGCGGTGTCCGATTTCAATATGGGTGCGATGGAAAACACGTCGCTCAATATCTTCAACACCGCGCTGGTTCTTGCTCATCCCGAAACGGCAACGGATACGGATTTCCTGCGCGTCGAGGGTGTGATTGCCCATGAATATTTCCACAACTGGACGGGGAACCGTGTGACGTGCCGTGACTGGTTTCAACTTTCGCTTAAAGAAGGTCTGACCGTTTTTCGGGATCAGGAATTCAGTGCGGATATGAATTCGCGCGGGCTTCAACGGATTGACGATGTCCAGCATTTGCGCCGAATGCAATTCCCCGAAGATGCGGGGCCCCTGTCCCACCCCATCCGACCGGACAACTACATCGAGATCAACAATTTCTACACCATGACCGTGTATGAAAAGGGGGCGGAGGTGATCCGTATGTTCCATACTTTGCTTGGAACCAAGGATTACCGGAAGGCTACAGACCTTTATTTTCAGCGTTTTGACGGACAGGCCGTAACGACCGAAGACTGGGCGAAATGTATGGAGGACGCCTCCGGCAAAGACCTTTCGCAATTCAAGCTGTGGTATAGCCAAGCCGGTACGCCGGAGGTTGAAGCGAGCGGTGAATATGATGAGGCTAAAAAAATCTATACCTTGAAGCTCCGGCAGTATGTTCCGGCAACACCAGGGCAACCGGATAAAAAGCCGATGCACATTCCCGTTGCCGTAGGTTTGATCGGTCCGAATGGTGATGATTTGATCGAAACGCAGGTTTTAAACCTGATTCAACCGGAGCAGAGCTTCACCTTTAAAAACATTGGTACGCGGCCCGTTCCGTCCATCCTGCGTGGGTTTTCGGCGCCCGTAAAATTGACGACCGATTTGTCGGATGACGATCTAAAATTCCTGATGGTGCATGACTCCGATGGGTTCAACCGCTGGGAAGCCGGGCAAACCTATGCCATGCGCGTGATCAACAAATTGATCGATACGGGCGTTCTTGACGAAGGGTTGCTGGAATCTCTGGAAAGTCTGTTGGATCTGGCCATTCAGGGGAAGGAAGACAAAGCATTGATTGCCAAGGCATTGTCCCTACCCGATATACAGATTGTGGCGCAGAGCCGCGACGTTGTTGATCCTGATGGTATTTATGCGGCGCGCGAAAAAATCAAGGCGGCGTTCGTTAAGCGGTGTCATGACAAACTTATGAACGTCTATACAAACAATGCCGAGAAAGGTGCCTATAGCATTGCGCCCGAAGCGATGGCCCGCCGTTCGCTGAAGAACACCGTGCTTGGTTATCTGGATGACCCCGCTCTGGCGGCAGAACAATACCAGAATGCATCCAACATGACGGATCGTGTTTCGGCTTTGTCGGTGCTGACCGACCATGAAGGCGCGCAAAAAGAAACCGCCTTTGCCGACTTCTACGCACGGTTCAAAGATTATCCCTTGGTCATCGACAAGTGGTTTTCTTTGCAGGCCATCGGTGTAAATGACAACACCATCGCGAATATCAAGACGCTGGCGCAACACAAAGACTTTACATTGAAAAACCCAAACCGCGCACGGTCTTTGTATGGTGCCTTTGCCATGAACAATCCGGTGACGTTCCACCGCGCCGATGGTTCGGGCTATGCGCTGCTGAAAGAGGCTGTTATCACATTGAACGGCATTAACCCGCAAATTGCGGCGCGAATGTTAACGCCTTTGCGGGAATGGCGGCGTTATACACAGGATCGTCAGGAGAAAATGAAATCGGCCTTGCAGGAGATTGCGGATACGCCGAAACTTTCCCCCGATGTCTTTGAAATCGTCAGCAAAAGCCTTAAAGGCTGATAAAAGCCTTTCCGCATTCGATCTTTCGTTCGGTGTTCCCGTGTGCGGGATCGACGAGGTCGGGCGTGGGCCGCTCGCGGGCCCTGTCGTTACGGCGTGCGCGTATATTCCACCTGAAAAGCTGGGCCACCCCGTTTGGGCGGCCGTGAATGACAGCAAAAAACTTAGCGCGCAAAAACGGGACTATCTTTTCGAGATTATCAAAGATCAGTGTGTTTTTGCAATCGCACAGGCCTCGGCCGAGGAGATTGATACTCTCAACATCCATCATGCCACCCTGCTCGCGATGAAACGGGCGTTTGACGGGATGCGGGGGAATGCGATGACGGTGGAGTTAACGCTCATCGATGGGAAATTTGCGCCGCCCCTGTCCTGCCGGACGCAAACTGTGGTCAAGGGGGATGCTACATCCCTGTCCATTGCTACCGCCTCCATCCTGGCCAAGGTCACGCGTGACCGGATGATGGCGAGGCTACACGAAGAATTTCCCCATTATGGCTGGGCCACCAATGCTGGGTACGGTACCGCCGAACACATGGCCGGCATTGCCGCGCATGGCATTACACCGCACCACCGCCGGTCTTTTGCGCCGTGTCGTTAATGTAACCCACTGAACCGACTCTAAAATCTGAAGATGTTCTTGTATCGTTCTGACTCTAAACAACTTTTTCTATTTATGGGGTTGACGGCGACTCGACAATGAATCATGATTCGTTCCTCTTTGATCCACACAAACGGGGGAATAATGAGCCGGAAATCACCAATAAACACCATCCTGAAGGGCGACTGTGTCGAAAAGCTGAAGAGCCTGGATGCCGGATCGGTGGATATGATTTTTGCGGACCCGCCGTATAATCTTCAGCTGGGCGGGGAACTCACCCGCCCCAACAATTCAAAAGTCGATGCCTGTGACGACGATTGGGATAAATTCGATTCGCTTCAGGTATACGATGATTTCACCCGCCAATGGCTCTCTGCCGCGCGCGATGCGCTGCATGATGACGGCACCATCTGGGTGATCGGTTCCTATCACAATATTTTCCGTCTGGGGTATATCTTGCAAGACCTCGGATATTGGATTTTGAACGATATTATCTGGCGCAAATCCAATCCAATGCCGAATTTCAAGGGAAAACGGTTTACCAATGCCCATGAAACGATGATCTGGGCGGCAAAATCCAAGGATTCCAAATACCGTTTCAATTACGATTCCATGAAAGCATTAAACGAAGACCTGCAAATGCGCTCCGATTGGTTCATTCCCCTTTGCACGGGCGGAGAGCGTTTGAAAAACGATGCGGGGGAAAAGCTTCATCCCACACAAAAACCTGAAGCCCTGCTCCAGCGTGTGATTTTATCCAGCACAAAGCCCGGCGATGTGGTGCTTGATCCGTTTTTCGGGACGGGCACAACCGGCGCGGTCGCCAAAAAACTGGGCCGCCAATGGATCGGCATCGAACGTGAAGAAGAATACATTAAATATGCGCAAAAACGCATCAACACCGCCGAGATTTGCGCGCAAGACACTATTACACTTGCCAACAAACGCGAGGAAATGCGCATTCCTTTCGGCTGGTTGCTGGAACATGGCTATCTGAAGCCGGGCGTTGAGCTTTCCGATGTTAAGGGTCGGAACAAGGTAAAGGTTCATGCCGATGGGAACGTCACCGTGGGTAATCAGCGCGGATCAATCCACAAGATGGGGGCGATGGTGCAAAACGCCCCCTCCTGCAATGGCTGGACGTATTGGCACTTCAAGCAGGGACAGAAGATGGTCCCCATCGATTCTTTGCGTCAGGAATTGCGCGCACAGATCGAAACCAATGCCGGTTCGGTCCGCGGAACAATCCAGTAATGTTTTTTTGTTGCCGTGATAAAAAAAACGATGTCGCCGCCAATCTTTTGTTGGTGCGGGATATGGTGGTGGATGCCGCCATCGGCGTTTATGATGGCGAAAAAGGCAGAAAACAAAAGGTTCGAGTGAACATCGCCGCTGAACCTTATACATGGCCGAACGAACGGGCCGACAACATCGAAGACACCGTTTCTTATGACAATCTGGTGCAGGTGGTTTTGCGCCACACCGTTCAATCCGATGACCACATCCACCTTGTTGAAACGCTGGCGGAACGGATTGCGCAAGATTGCCTGTGTGAAAACCCGCTACGGCATATCACCGTGCGGGTTGAAAAGCTGGAAATATACGATAACGCAATTCCGGGGGCGGAAATCAGACGTTCTAATGAACGCTCGTGCTGCCCTGTTCGCCGGGTTTTTCAGCGGTGCTGTCCTCCGCGGCGGAATCATCCATAAAAACTTCGACGGGTTCGGATATTTGTTGTTCGGCCGCCGTAGCGTTCGCATCAAGCAGGTTGACGCTTTTCATCAATCTTTGTTGGCTACCGTCTTCGAAAATTTCGTACCCGTCGATGTTCCCGTAAAGGATGGCGAGATTGTTGTTGTTCTGCCCCTTTAAATTGCCGTGATATTGGGAGAACGTCACGCGAAGCCGCAAATAGGCATCCCGTTCATAGGCGTTGATTTTTGCCGCTGGATCCATGTGTTCGTATTCGGATTTTTTGCGAAGGATATAGGCCTGCGCCACATGTTCGTTCAGTTTGACGAAATCGAGCGTAAAGGGCTTGGATAAAAGAATCATAACGCTTTTCGGGTAATCCTTGATGGCGTTCTGGTCAAAACAGATCTGGCGGTTGTAATCGATACTGTCCACTTCGATTCTTTGTGATTTGTCGAACCCTGTTTTGTCGATGATGGGGAATCCGCCCTGCTCCATGTCATACCGGCCAAGGTGAAGTTGCAAAACGAATTGGTAGTTCAATGGGAAAGTCGCATTGTCATTACGCAAATGCTGCTTCATCGTCTTGATGATTTCTTTCCATTCCAGATCGTCGTTCAAATATTCCGTATAAATTTTGCAATCGTTGATTTTCAGGTAATTGCCAATGGCCGTTTCATCATCAAAATCGAACGCACCAAGCCGCCAGTACAGACGGGAAAGGTTTTCCAACGTGGACGGATTGTATTTTCCGGCAAATTCATCCTTGATCACGGTGACTTCTTCGTCTTCGTCGATCGGCATGGATTTTTGTTCGGTGGGGGCTGCCTGTGCGGCCTGCATGCTCTCTGCGGAGACGAGTGAAGGTCTCAAACTCATTTGCGCGTCCGCAGACGTTGCAAAAACGGATGCCATGATGGCCATTGCCGCAAAGGGAAGAAAAGTCTGTCCGGTAAGATATTTCATCATCGCTCTATTATAAAACCTTCGTCCGCGAGGAACAAATTTTTATCCAAATTGTTTCAGGGCTTTTTTGAACACGGTGGGAAAGCCCAGATTTTCCGCCGCTTTTTTCTCCGTCCAGAAATAATTTCCATCTGCGAGCGTCGCACCCGCTCCGTCCAATGATACACGGACGCCCTGTAAGTCCAAATCAAAATGGGTAAAGCTGTGCAAAATGCGCTCTTTCCCTTTCTTCGGCTTAAGAATAAAGGGCAGATGTGTCTTTTCCATGGCCTTATCGACCCAGATGGAGGTGGGTAAACCCACCATTCCGCCCAAAAGGCCATGTTCCGGCCTTTTTTCAACGAGGATTTGTCCCTTCCCGTCTTCGATCCAGTAAACATAGCCGTGTTTTTGCGGCTTAGCGCCTTTTACCTTTCGGGCAGGCAACGTGTTGGCAATCCCTTGTTCCCTTCCGCTGCAAAAACCACGAACCGGGCAAACGCCACATTTGGGCGAAGATGGCGTACAGACGGTAGCCCCCAGATCCATCAATGCTTGCGCATAATCGCCGGGGCGTTTTGCTTCACCACTGGCCATGGTTGCGGCCAGGGATTTCAAATGCGGTTTGGCATCCGGTACCGGGTCTGTCACGGCGAAGAGGCGCGCCATCACGCGTTCCACGTTTCCATCAACCACGTTGGCGGGTTTGTTAAAGGCGATCGCCCTTATGGCGGCGGCGGTGTAATCACCGATGCCGGGCAGCTTTTTCAAATCCTCGTACCCGCTTGGGAATTGACCGCCAAACTCTTCCGAAACCACTTTGACGCATTTATGAAGGTTGCGTGCGCGGGCGTAATAACCAAGCCCCGCCCAGTTCTGCATGATTTCTTCATTTTCCGCTGCGGCCAGGTCGTGAACGGTCGGCCATTTTTTTAAAAATTTCTGGAAATACGGGATAACGGCGGGCACGGTCGTCTGCTGGAGCATGATTTCCGAAAGCCAGACATGGTACGGGTCTGGCTTTGTCTCTGGCGTGGCGCGCCATGGCAAGGTGCGCCGGTGGGCATCATACCAGCGGAGCAGCGCTGCGCGGAAACGCTCGACATTTGCGTGCTTGGTCGTCATGATGTCCGTCGTTATGGCCATGAATCCCCTTTCCAGATCGGTTCCCGGCTTGCTGGGTAAGATGTTCGAACGCAAATATATCGCGCTCGGGCGGATTGTCACGCACTGGAAGGAGATCGTGGGCGAAGATATGGCCCTGCGGGCGCAGCCCGCCAAAATCCACTATTTCAAAGCCAAAAAGGACGGCGAAAAGCCCAAAGCCACGCTGGATATTGCCGCTTCGTCGGCGGATTGCAGTGTCCTGATCTATCAAAAAGACCTTTTGTTACAAAAACTTGAAGCGTTTTTCGGCGACCGGTGGATTCATGACATCAAATTCGTCCATGTGGAGCCAAAAACCTTGGCCAAGCCGCCGAAACGGACAAAAACCTTGACGGAAGACGAAAAAAAATATCTATCGCAGGTGCTTGAAGGGATAGAGGATAACGATATAAAAGAACGCCTTGCCGCCCTCGGCCAATCTATTTTGCAGGAAAAGAAACCATGAAAGTCCAAGCTATCACCTTAAGAAAAGGCCATGTTATTGACCGCGACGCAGACGGCAAGCTCTGGCTCATTACGGGCCATGAAATCATGCAGCCAGGCAAAGGTGCTGCTGTCATCCAGCTTGAAATGCGCGATGTCCGTTCCGGAACCAAGGATAACGTCCGCTACCGCACCCAAGAGACACTTGAACGCGTGCGTCTGGAACAATCGGATTTCACCTATCTCTACAATGATGGGGCGGATACCTACACGTTCATGGACAAAGAAACCTATGAACAGATGGAAATCAAAGTCGATGTGATTGGCGATCAGGCAAAATGGCTTCAGGATGGAATGGAAGTGACCATTGAATCCTTCGAAGGCGCGCCTTTGAGCGTTGAATTGCCTGATTCTGTGACGGTGACGGTGGAAGAAGCCGACCCCGTTGTGAAGGGGCAAACGGCCTCCTCCTCCTACAAACCTGCCATCGTTACAGGCGGTGTGAAGGTTCTGGTTCCGCCCTTTATCGATGCGGGAACGCGCATTGTGGTAAAAACCGAAGACGGCACCTATTCCGAGCGCGCGAAGGACTAAACATCTCCATGGCCGTACAATCTCCTATCCTGACCATGATGATCCGCGCCGCCGAAAAAGCGGGGCGGTCCCTGCTTCGTGATTTCAACGAGGTGGAGCAGCTTCAGGTATCCCGCAAAGGGCCTGGGGATTTTGTCACGGCGGCCGACAAGCGGTCTGAAAAAATCATCTTCGAAGAGTTGCAAAAGGCCCGCCCCGATTATTCTTTCATGATGGAAGAATCCGGTCAGGTAAAAGGGAACGATCCCGACCATGTCTGGATTATTGATCCTCTGGACGGTACCCACAATTTTATGCACGGCGTTCCCCACTGGTCCATTTCCATGGCTCTGGAACGCAAAGGGGAAATCATCGCAGGACTGATTTACGATTGCGTAAAGGATGAAATGTTTACGGCGGAAAAAGGCACCGGTGCCTTTCTTCGCGGCAACAAACGCCTGCGCGTATCGGGCCGTAACAATCTGGAACAATGCATGGTCAATTACGGCCAGCCTTTTGGCGACAATGGCGACCGCGCGCAGTTTTTTAAAGAAGTGGATGCCATTTCCCGTGTGGCCATGGTGCGCCGTTTTGCGTCTGCTGCGCTGGATATGGCCTATGTGGCGGCTGGCCGGATCGATGGCTACTGGGAACGCAACATTAAACCGTGGGATGTGGCCGCCGGTGTTTTAATTGTCAAGGAAGCTGGCGGCATTACCACCAGCATCGAAAAAGATGACAATCCTGTTTATAGTGCTAATCTTGTGACCGGAAACCCACAGGTGCAAGGTGAAATCAGGAAGATTCTCAAATCCATCTAAACTCTTTTACGGGGTGGCCCTTTTGTATGCGGGCACGCTTTTCCCCTGTGCCGCGATCGCGCAGTCGCAAGGCTATGCGCCGCCGCCGATGTTTGAAGAACCTGTGCCGCCGATGGTGCGCCCCGAAACCAAAGACGGGAACATCGTTCAACCGCGTGTTTCTGCAAGGCCGGCCGAAGACCAGACAAAACAACCACCTGCCCCAAAGTCGCCGATGATGGCACCACGTGTATCGGTTGATGCGGACAAACCCAAATACATCCCCCCTGTTCCGCCGGTAAAACCGAAGGCACCGACATCCGTTTCCGCCGCGACGCCCGCGGCCAAAGCGATCGAAAAACCTGTTACGCCTGTGGTTGCAACCCCGCCCGTTCCTGTGCCTGTTTCGCCATCCGTGCCAGCGACAAAGGCTCCTTCCGTCCCGCGTGATCCGAAGGTGAGCGCGATCACGGGGCCGAAAACCATGCCGTCCGTTCCGGTTAAAGATGTGGAAGGCCAGAAAACATTCGAACCCGCAAAAACCGTTCAGAGTGCAGGCGATGAGCCGACGATGCTGGAACGCCAGCAAATGCAGCAGACAAAACCGGATACTTTGGTTCCCGTCGTGCCGCGTCCCAAGGATGGTGTTGCGCCTACCGCCTTTGAACAAGGCGAACAAGGCGCATTGAAAAAATCTTATGTGTACGAACCAGGCCAAATATCGCTGGGCGGGCCGGAGACGGATGCGCTGGCCGTTGCTGTTGTGAACAAGCTGGATGCGAAAGAAAACAAGGATTGGCGCGTGCAGATCAAATCCTTTGCCACCGCCTATGGAAACGGATTGAGCAGTGACCGCCGGATCGCCCTTTCCCGTGCGTTATCCTTGCGCACATCGCTGATTTCCCAAGGCGTCCCCGCCGCACGAATCGATGTTTTGGCGCAGGGGCAGGATACGCAAGATGGAAAGCCCGGTGACCGGATTGACCTGTATCTTTACGGCCCCCGTCATAATTGATTGTAACTCATTGATATAAAATAATTTATAGGTGTGGATAAGGGGACTGTGCGCCCTTCCCGCCGTTGCAAAAAACTACGAAATACCGCACTTTAAACTGGATTTCCGAAACAATTATGTTTAAGCCTGACTCCTGTCATGCTTATGACAACTTAGGCATTGAGGATGAGATGACTCACAACCGACCGGGCCAGAATGGCAATACCGTACT